>NZ_JBFBCE010000051.1:53850-66859 GCF_040689595.1 Streptosporangium sp. NPDC051023
GATGTCGCTCAGGCCGCCGGGAATCTGGATCCAGGGATTGGCGTCATCGTTGGTGTAGCGGAAGATGTTTCCGGCGGAGTTGACGCCCCACACATTGCTTCTCGACCCGGCTGATATCGCCGTGAGACCTCCGGCGACCTTTTGCCACTGAGCCATATCGAGCTCTTCCTTTCGCCGTGGAAAAAGATGAGTTCGCTGCCAAGAGTCAAGCGAGACGTTGCCATGCAGACAGGGGCATTACAAGTAGTTGATTATTCATCACGGAAAGTGTATGGAGTCTTTGCTGTTTACCGCCTGGCTCCTCCGGCCAACTCCGTTTGACCTGACGGACCGGACTGCAGTCGGGCGAGGCCTGTGGGCGGCGTAGCCGCATGCGTCTGTCGCCATGACCAGTACTCGACCGAGAGTCTCTCCCGGTGCGAAGAGCGGCGAGGGGACCGCCGTTGCGGCGGCGACGATGAACTCGCCGGCGAGCGAGAAGCCCATGAGTATGGGGTGGGACATCGCAATCGCCTCTTCGGATAAAGGGCCCTACTCTTCCATTGAACTTCCCAAATCACCTATTTATTCATTTTCATTCGCCTTTCCGGTGAATCTTGGCTTCTTTCCTACGCTCCGGGCATTGGTGGCCTCGCCTGGCGGCCCGGCATGGGTGGTCATGTGTCGCGGCGAGCGCATTGGCAACACAACTCTGCCTTTACGTAATGCATTCGTCTGATTACTTTGAGTGGCGTACCGATCCGGCAGGACATTCCACCCTTCGAAGGGAACCATCGTGCCTTTCGACACCTCGCTCGCCAGCATTCGCACCGCCCGCAACGCCGACGGCCGTCTGGAGGTGTTCGCCCGGGGCATCGCCACCTTCTGACCTTTCAGCGGAGCGTCGTGCGATCGAGTGTGATCGCCAGTGCCAGGCAGAACATCGGGACGGCGGGCAGCCAATACCTGCTGTCGTAGGTGGTGATGACAACCGGCCCCGCGATGAGAGCGATCCCGAAGAGCAGAGGCAGGGCGGCCTCCCTCGCCGCCCCCCTGCGGGAACGCACGACGTACGTCGCCGCGTGAACGAGGGTCGCCAACACGGCGAAAACCCCGAAGACGGTGCCCGGCACGAAGAGCGAGGCCTGGTACGTACGCATCACGGTGGCAGCCGGTTCGGTGAAGTCCACGGTGACGGGACCCTGTTCGTACGTCCGCAGGTCCTGCTGTATTCCCGCCCCGGGGATCCTGACCCCGTCGGGGAGCGGAGCACGGGTGTTGGGAAAGGCGTATCTGTTGTAGCCGATCACGGAGGAGTTCGGATTCGGCCCCCTCCGCCAGTTCAACGTCTGCCCGAGGTCTCGAAGGACGGTTTCGAGATAGTCCCCCGGCTGGCCGACGATCGCCCGCCGGGCGAGGCTCCCCGCCAACTCGTTGATCTCCGGCTGGAAGAGGTCGGCGCGCGTGGTGACCGGATGGCCGGGCACCTTTCTCAGTGGCGACCAGTCCGACCAGATGAAGTACGGAGAACTCGGGCGGAGGCCGACGGGCTGGGGCGGGCACAGGACGGTTTCCTCGGTGGGCGGCCTGATCCTCGCGCAGTCGGCGAACGGCATCGTGCGGGCCCATATCCACACTCCGCTGCCGCCGTTGAGCGCCGGGTAGTCGTGCCAGGACGCGTACCACGCCGCGTACCCCCCGAGAGGAAGCGTCGTGGCGAAGGTGGCCGCCAGGAGAGTCCGCCAGCCGAGACGTCTCAGGAGCAGATAGCCGACCAGGAGGGGAAGGAGAACAAGCCCTATGGAGCGGGTGAGTGTCGCCGCGGCGAGGAGCAGGCCGACTGCCGCAGCCCGGCGGGCGGAGAACTCCGGCTCCCACAGCGCGACCGTCACGGCGCTCACCGCCAGAAACGAGAAAAGAACGTCGCTCAGTACGGCGTGCTCGAAGAAGATCTGGTAGGCGTCGAGAAGGACGGGGGCCGCGGCGAGTACCGCAACCCATTTCGGCAGCCCGCTCGCCCGCCGTCGGATGAGCGCGTAGACCATCACCCCCGTCGCCAGTCCCATCAGGTGCTGGAGAGCGGCGACGGCGAGGAAACTGTGCAAAGGCTCCATCGCCCACAGCAGGAACGAATAGCCGCTTGGGCGCACAGGATAGGGCTGGATGCGCTGGGCCACGCCTACGTACTCGAAGGAATCCTCGAACCATATGGCCGGATAGCCGATCATGGTGAGCGCGCGGAGAGCCGTGGCGAGAGCGAGGACGGCGCAGAAGAGCCAGTGACGGAGAAGCAAGCGCATGCGCGGGCGAGTCCTTCTGAATCTGGCAGGGGCCGCGGTCGTGGAGGCGGCCACAAGGGCACGGCTGTTCCGGCCGCGCGACCTGGATGTCAGCTACGGGGCGTGTGTTGTGCGCTGCTCGTGCTTCCCGGCGTCAGATCGGACACGAGAAAAAGAGGACCACTTTGAACGGATATTTCCACACTTCTTACAGTACCGGTTGAGGAAGAGCCGGTGCCTGGAGTTCCAGGAAGGCCGAAGCGTCGTGGTGGTAACGAGGCTAATGTCCATATATTAGATATTATGAGACCGCCTGTACGGCAGACGCTTGACGGTCGGGAACGACATGGCTACACAGGGGGCACAGGTGTGGCGAACTCAGCGCGAATCGGTGTTTTCGCGATGTTCCTGGACGTCACCCGAAAGCATCACGACGCGGAAAGCGTCACGGCGATGCCGGGGAATACGCGGCCGGGGTTGAGGAAACCCGTTTCGCCGGATGATCCGCTGTCCGCATCCGGCCATGTCCTGTTTTCCGAATGGCGAATGATCCTCGCCGTTCCGGTCGTTGATGTGCCGTTCCCCGGACTCCCGCCTCTCCCGGCTGTCCATGTCGCGGGGAGCGTCGCAAGCGGCATTGCCTACGGCGTCACCCGCCGGAGGGCCAGGCTCGCTGAAACGAGGTCCGGCGGCGCGTTGTCCGGTGATACGTGAGATGTTGGATGTGGCTGGTGGGACGAACGTGAGACAAGTCCCTGATGCGGTAAATTGCCGGATCATGGATCGGCCGTTCGCACAGGCGCCGCCGCGCCGGTTGGCGTCCGCGAGCCGTTTGGCTGGAGGTCGAAGGTTGTGAACGCGGACAGTGCCGCGTGGGAGCAGTACAGCTCGGCACGGGTGGTCTCCCCCGTCCAGCCCCGCAAGCTGGCGAAGGTCCCCTTCGTCGAGCTGGCGGACGGGCGGCTGCAGGGCGTCGTTTCAAGCGGCTCGGACATCGATCGGGTCTACGTTTCGTCGATCACCGCGGGCACGCACTCCTACAACTGCAGCACCAACAACAACCGGCCGTGCGGCGGGCTGCGCGGCTCGCCATGCAAGCACCTGCAGGCGCTCGTCGAGGAGGCCGTGCTGCAGTACGGCGCGGATCGGGTCGCCCGCTACCTGCGTGTCGAGGCCGGTGAGAACGTCTCGGTCGCCGGGCTGGTGAGTGGTCTGCGCGGTGGGCACGAGTCCACGCCCGCGGCCGTCGTCTTCAACCGTTTCCTGCGTCACCTGGCCTACCTGGAGCTGCCGGAGACCACGGAACCCATCGTCGAGCTGCACTGGTTCCCGGCCACGGGGGCGGTCCGCTGATGCTCGGAGTGCAGCTTGCAGAGCTGCTCGACGGTCCCCCGCCGGGAGTCGGGGAAGCCCTCGACCTGGTCACGGGGTTCGACGACGCGCTGGTCCACGGGTTCGCCAGGCTCGGTGAGGAACGCGCCGCGACGCTGACGGCCCTGGCCGGAGTCTTCGCCGCCACTCCGCTCGGCGGGCGGATCGGTGAGGCGGCTGAGAAGGTCGCAGCCGGTTCGATCTCCGGCGAGCATCTGACGGCGCTCGCCGGTGGGCGTGCCGCGTTGTTCGGCGCGGTGCACGACGCCCTGCTCGACGGCCTGGACACCGCGCTCGGACGGGCCAGGGCGCCGTGGGAGGCGCCGTCCGCGCGGGCTGTGTCCGTCGCGGACGCCGCGGACAACCTGCTCGGTGGATGCCGCTCCTGGCTCCACGAGCTGGCCATCACCGGATGGCGCGGCGTCGACCACGATCTCGTCTCAGCCTCAGTCCAGGCGATCGAGGCGCTGCTGGCCGTGCCCGCGCTGCGCAGGCTCGCGGTGCTGCTCGACGGCCTGGCGGCTGAGCTGCGGGCCTCGTGCCCGGTCGGGACGATGGAGCGCCTGCCCGCCCGGCGGTGGGCGGACCTGTGGGCGCGTGCCGTACTGCTGTCGCAGGACGGTGGCCTGCCCGGCGCCTGCGAGCCCGTGAGCACGGTCTCGGGGCGGCTGCTGGTCCTCGGCGTCGATGTGCACGAGCACGGTACGGCTGTGCAGGTGCAGGTCCACGGCATCCTGGAGCCCTTGGGCGGCCTGCCGTCCCGGCTGGTGCGCACGAGCGTCGCCGCCACGAAGGTGGACACGATCGTCGGCCCGGCCCTGTGGCGTCTGTTGCGCGGGTTCCCCGTTCTGCTGGGCGCGCTGGCCGAGCGCCGCAGCCTGGACGTCACGGACCTGCCCCTGCTGGACAGCGGCGACCTGGTGTGGCACGAGGACCGGGCTCGCGCGGGTGACCCCTCCGACCCGTTCGCCACGGCCAGGGTCCAGCTCGCCGGTGCGCTCGCGCCCCCGGTACCTCCCCTCGACCGCCATCCGGTGCGCATCGCCGAGCCCGTACTGGTCGAGGGCTACACGGTCGAGAGCCGTCCGGCGGCCGTCGAGGGCGCTCCCGCGGCGCTCACGCTGGACCTGGGCGGGAACGCCCTCACCATCGATGTCGACCGCCTGCCCACCTGCGGTCCGCTCACGCCCGAGCTGGTGGCCGCCTCGTCGGCGTGCCTCGGTCTGATGCGCTGGGACGCGGGGCGGTGGACGCTGCAGCCGCTCGCGGTCCAGGCGACCGTGAAGCGCAAGGCGGTCGCGGTGCACAACGGGGACTGGGCGATGGGGCCGACGGATCCCAAGGTCGTGAAGGCAGAGGCCAAGGCCGGTGACGCGGTGGCCGTACTGCGCGAGCGGGCGGGACGGCTGCTGAGGCGATGAGCGACTCCCGGATCGGCCCCGACGAGAACGACGGTAGCGCTGAGAAGATCGATGCCGATGGGAACGGCGGTATCGCTGAGAAGGCCGGTGCCGACGAGAACCGGCGGCAGGTGCTCTACTGGCGCCTCCTGGCACGACTGTTCGACACCGACGAGCAGCCCTCGCTCGAGGCGGCCAGCATGGCCGTCGTCGACGACCTTGGGCTGCCGCCGGCGCTGCTCGATCCGTCGGTGTCCGTGGACACCGTCGTGCAGCGCTTCCCTGAGCTGGGTGCCGAGTTGCGGGGCCTGCTGACCTGCGAGAACGGGAGCGCACCCACCGCCGAGCGTCCGCGCGAGGAGCAGGACTCCTCCGCCGCCGTCTCCGTCGAGCGTCCGCGCGAGCCTGCCGATGAGCTTCACGATCGGGACGGTGCCGTGCCCGTTCCCGCGGATGAGGAGCCCCGGGGGCGTGCGGGCGAGACGGAGGTACGTCGCGCGGCCCTGGTCTCGAAGATCCTGCTCAACGTTTTCTCGACGGGAACCGGCACCGTCACCGCCGCAGGCCTGGCCCGCTGGCAGCGGGACGCGGGCTGGTTCGAGCAGGCGCTCGGCGCCGAACCCGGCCAGTTGCGGTCCCATCCGGGCGGGGGTGAGCCGGCGGGTGTCCTCGCCGGTCTTGAAGGCGACCTCGTCCGCCGCATGCGGCTGCGCGAGGTGCTGGCCGATCCGGCCCTGGCGAGCAAACTGACGCCGAGCATGTCGCTCATCGAGCAGTTGCTGCGGGACAAGGCCAACCTGTCGGGAGTCGCGCTGGCCAACGCCAAGGCGCTGATCCGCAGGTTCGTCGACGAGGTCGCCGAGGTGCTGCGCACGCAGGTCCAGCAGACCAGCGTCGGCGTCGTCGACAGGTCGGTGCCGCCGAAGCGGGTGTTCCGCAACCTCGACCTCGACCGGACGATCTGGAAGAACCTGACCAACTGGAGCCCGCAGGACCAGCGCCTCTACGTCGACCGGCTGTACTACCGGCACACCGCGCGGCGGACGACGCCCGCACGGCTGATCGTGGTCGTCGACCAGTCGGGGTCGATGGTCGACTCGATGGTGAACTGCACCATCCTGGCGTCGATCTTCGCCGGGCTGCCCAAGGTGGACGTGCACCTGATCGCCTACGACACCCGCGCGCTCGACCTGACCCCGTGGGTGCACGACCCGTTCGAGGTGCTGCTGCGGACGAACCTCGGGGGCGGCAACGACGGTCCCGTCGCGATGGCCCTGGCCCGCCCCAAGATCGCCGAGCCGCGCAACACCGTGATGGTGTGGATCTCCGACTTCTACGAGTTCGACCGGTCGCAGCCGTTGTTCGACGGCATCGAGGCGGTGCACCGCTCCGGGGTGCGGTTCATCCCCGTCGGCTCGGTGAACAGCTCCGGTCACCAGAGTGTGAACCCGTGGTTCCGTCAGCGGTTCAAAGACCTGGGCACCCCCGTGATCTCGGGCCACATCCGCAAGCTCGTGTTCGAGCTGAAGAGCTTCCTCACCTAGGAGACCCGCGAATGACCGACGACATGCTGCGTGCCCCCGCCGAGGTCAAGTACGCAGAAGAGCTCGACTGGCTGGAGTCGGTCGACGACGGCCCGAAGCCGTTCTCGTGGCGGCTCAGCCCCCGGATGGTGCGGCTGTTCGTGCTCGGGTCCGAGCGTTCCGACGGGCTCGACCGTGAGATCGGCCAGAAGTGGTTCGGCGACCGCAGTTTCGTCGAACGCAGCATCGTGACACTGGCGTCCGACCGCGGCCTGCTGCTGATCGGGGACCCGGGCACCGGCAAGAGCTGGCTCGCCGAGCTGCTCGCCGCCGCCATCTGCCGCAACTCGACCCTCGTCGTGCAGGGCACCGCGGGCACGACGGAGGACCACATCAAGTACTCGTGGAATGTCTCCATGGTGATCGCCAAGGGACAGTCCCGCGAGTCGATGATCCCCTCGCCGATCATGACGGCGATGGAGCAGGGCGTGATCGGGCGTTTCGAGGAGCTGACGCGGTCGACCAGCGACGTGCAGGACGCGCTGATCTCGATCCTCTCGGAGAAGTACGTGTCCGTCCCCGAGCTGAACGACGACAACATCGTGTTCGCCCAGCCCGGATTCTCGATCATCGCCACGGCCAACAGCAGGGACCGGGGCGTCAACGACCTCTCGTCGGCCCTGAAGCGGCGGTTCAACTTCATCCGGATCCCCGTGGTGACGAACAAACGCAGCGAGGCGGAGATCGTCCGGTTCCGCACCACGGAGTTGCTGCGCAGGCACCGGATCGAGCTCGAGCTTCCGCCGACCCTGCTGGACATCCTGCTGCAGAGCTTCGCCGACCTGCGGGCCGCTTCGGCCTCGGCGGCCAGCGACGACGAGAGACTGGAGTCGGCGCTGTCGACGGCCGAGCAGATCGGCGTGCTCGAGGACGCCATCCTGCACAGCCACTTCTTCGGCGACCGCACGCTCAGGGCGGAGACGCTCGCCGGTTCACTGGTCGGCTCGCTGGCCCGCCGTAGCCCGGAGGACCTGGCCATCCTGAACAAGTACTGGCACGGCGTCATCGAGCCCCGCAGCAAGAAGGACGGCGGAGCCTGGCAGGCCTTCCTCGAAGGTGGCCGCCAGGCGATCGCCACGCTCTCATGAACCCGGGCCCCTTCGGCGCCCTTCGCCGGCAGCTGCTCGATGCCGCGACCGCGTTCGCCGACGCCCCGGATGCCCTGACCGGCATCCTGTCGGGCATGGTCGACGACGTCGACAGGGCGCTGCGCGAGGAGCTTGAGATCTTCCCGGTGTGTCACCACTCACCGGCCTCGGCGCTGGCCATGGTGCGGCGCCTGCGGGAGAAACAGCCCAAGGTCATCTACCTGGAGCTGTGCGAGGACCTGCAACCGTTGCTCGGCGAGCTGCGCAACTGCCGCCTGCCCGTCGCGTTGCAGGCGTTCGCTTCTGAGCTCGACGGTTTCCCGCAGGAGTGGGGGCCGCTCAGCGTCGTGGCGCCCATCACCGAGGCGTCCGCCGAGTACCAGGCCATCGCCTACGCCCTCGACACGCCGGGGGTCGAGCTGGTGCTGGTCGACCGTTCCGCGGACCACGTCTTCCAGTGGCTGCCCCGCGAGCCGCGGGAATCCCCGGCCGCCGACGCGACCGAGGCCACAGAGGAGGCTACGGGGGAGGCCACAGGGCACGGCGAGGAGCAGGGCCTGCACGGCGACGCCGTGGGCGTCGAGATCGGCGACCTGCGGCCCCGCTTCGCCGAGCTGGAGGAGCACCTGCTCCACCACGGCAAGGTCAGGCACTGGTCGGAGTGGTGGGACCAGTACGTCGAGCAGCCCCTGGTGGGCGCGGACTACGACACCTACCGCCAGGTCATGGTGCTGATCGGCAGCCTGTTCCGGCGGCTCGGCCCCGACGACGGCGATCGGCTGGCCCGCGACGAGGACCGCGAGCGTTACATGTGGACCCGGATGCGCGAGCACCTCGCCGCCTCGGGCGCGGATCCGGAGCGGTGCCTGTACGTGTGCGGCGCGTTCCACGCCGCCAGCCGCGTCGAGCAGTTCGGCCTGGCGGGGGCGCGGGAGTACGACATCAGCCCCAGGACGGCCACGCGCTGGCTGTACGGGCTCATCCCCTCAAGCCACTCCGCCATCGAGGCCCAGTTCGGGCTGGCCTCCGGGTCGGTGTCGATCGCCGCCGCGACCTGGACGAAGGCGGTCACCCGCTCCGGCGCGACCCCCTTCCAGCTCGAAGGCCAGCGCGGAGCCCGTAGACGTGCCGAACGCGCCCGGCCCGCGCTCCCCGTCCCGCGGGAGCCGGTCACCGACCGGCTGTCCGGCTTCCTGGCGAACCCGCCCGCGCTGGACGGCCTCGACGAGGCCGAGCTGCTCGGCTGGTGCGTCGACATCGTCCGCCTGGCCCGCCGCAACGGCTACCTGGCCAGTACGGCCGACGCCATCGCCGTGTTCGAGACGTCCATCCTGCTCGCAGGCATGCGCAACCGGGGCCGTCCCACGCCGTACGACTTCCAGGACGCCGCGGTCACCTGCATCGAGAAGGACGTGGTGCCCGGCCGTCGTGACGTGCGGCGTTTGTGCGAGATCCTGCTGGGCGGTGACCGGATCGGCGAGGTCGGCTACCAGGCCCTCCCTCCGCTGGCCCGCGATGTGTACGACCGGCTGCGACCGCTCGGGCTCGACCTGGAGAAACGCACGGTGCAGCGGGCGCTGCTCGACCTCGGTGCGAACCCTGAGCTCGTCCCCTGCTCCCACCTGCTGTGGATCCTGCGCCGCCTGCTGCCCGATGACGCGGTCCGTCCCATCATGGGCGAGCGCGGGCTCGGTGAGCGGTCGGTCCAGGAGAGCTGGGACCTGGCGATCGGCCGTCACCAGCGGTCGATCATCGAGCTGGGCTACGAGGGGGTGACCGTCGAGCAGGTGCTGGAGCAGCGCCTGCGCCGTACCGTGTGGGATCCCCAGGCGACCGCGGCCGTCGCCTTGGCAGCCGTCGAGGACGCCATCCTCTATCTCGGTGGCAGGCGGCTCGTCGACGAGCTCGGGGCGCGGGCCGTCGAGCTGCTGGCCGCCGAGCGCACCGTTGACGACGCTCCCGAGGTGCTGCGCAGGATCCGCAGGCTACTGGCGTACTACCGGGCCACGGAGCCGGTGCTGCCCGCGTGGTGTGAGTCCTTCGTCACCGCCGGGTACGCGCACTACTGCACGCTGCTGCCCACCGCCTTCGTCGACCAGGAGACCGGTGTTCGCCAGGTGGCGGCCATGCTCGGATTCCTCTTCTCGATGGAGGGCCTCGCGCTGGCCCTGGGATGTGACCGCGCCCAGCTTGAGCTGGCCGTACGGCAGTCGCACCCCGAGGCACCCGCCAAGACAGCGCTGCTGTGGGCCGCCCAGTCCCAGCTTGGCCTGCTGTCCCGGGCCGAGCTGCGGTCACGGTGCGACGAGCTCCTGGCCAACCCGTTGGTCGTCCCGTCGTTCCCGCTGTACCTGAGCGGGTTCGTCCAGGCGCTCGAGCCGTCCCCCGCGCTGGCGCCCTTCGTGGTCGAGGTGATGTCCAAGGCGTTCGCGCGGCTGCCCGACGCCGTCCTGCTCCCCTGGCTGCCCAAACTGATCACGACCCTGCGGGACCAGGCGCACGAACTCGTGCCCGTGCTCGTCCGCGAGGCGGGTCGCACGTTCCCCGCCGACCTGGCCTCCGTCGACGCGTGGGTTCCGCCCTGGTCAGCGCCCTCGGCGCCCGGGGGGAGGGGCCGGACGGCGGTCGTGCCCGCAGGAGGGGCGCCCGCGGCGGGCGGGCCGGTCGCCGATCTGCTGGCGGGCCATCCGGCGGCGTGCGACGCCGTGGCCGCGCTGCTCGGGTGCGATGACGGGTGGCGGCAGATCGCCGACGTCGCGGACGCGCCCGGTCACGGTGAGGCGGGCGCGCTGCTGAGCCGCCATCCCGAGGCCGCGCGCGCCGTCGCGGAACTGCTCGCCCCGAGGGCCGCGGGGTAACGCGGGGGAGCCCGCGCGGCGGGTTTCCATCCAGCAAAGGCGGCATAAGGCCAGCTCAGATGGGTGTCATTGAAACTGTTAAGAATCTTTCCGGCAGGAATTGTTAAGAAACTTGACAAATGATGGGGGCTGATCCAACCATTAGTCACACGCGGATCCGCAACCCGTTCCCCTAACTCTCTGTTGAAGCACGCATCAGCGACGGCGACCAGGCCGGCCGATGTGCCACCCCCCCATCCGGGGCCCGAGGGTCCCGCCTGACTTCTGTTACGGGAGTCTTCAATGCGACTACGCACAACGATGCGCGCTGCTCTGGCAGCGATCACTACAGCCGTCACGGTGTTCGGCGTCACCGTCGCGGACACCACCACCGCGGACGCGACCGCGGCGGCCGCCCTGCCCAGCCGGGTGTTCGCTCCGTACTTCGAGGCGTGGACCGGCGACGACCCGGCGACGCTCTCCCAGCAGTCCGGCGCGAAGTACCTGACCATGGCGTTCCTCCAGGCCGCGACCAAGGGGTCGTGCACGGCCTACTGGAACGGCGACACCAGCATGCCGATCTCCTCGTCCACCTTCGGCGCGTCCATCAACAGGATCCGGGCGGCCGGCGGCGACGTCATCCCGTCGTTCGGCGGTTACACGGCGGACAACACCGGCACCGAGATCGCCGACAGCTGCACCAACGTCAGCTCGATCGCCACCGTCTTCGAGAACGTCATCAACACCTACGGCGTCACCCGGATCGACCTCGACATCGAGGACAACTCGCTGACCAACAGCGCCGGGATCGACCGCCGCAACAAGGCGATCAAGCAGGTCCAGGACTGGGCCGCGAGCAACGGCAAGACGGTCCAGTTCTCCTACACGCTGCCGACGACGACCAGCGGTCTCGCCGACAGCGGTCTGGCCGTGCTGCGGAACGCGGTCTCCAACAACGCCAAGATCGACGTCGTCAACATCATGACGTTCGACTACTACGACAACGCCAGCCACAACATGGCCACCGACACGCAGACCGCGGCGACCGGCCTGCACGACCAGCTGGCGCAGCTCTACCCGGGCAAGACGTCGACGCAGCTGTGGAACATGATCGGCGTCACCGAGATGATCGGCATCGACGACTTCGGCCCCGCAGAGACGTTCAAGACCGCCGACGCCGCTCCCGTCCTGAACTGGGCGACGAGCAAGGGCCTGGCCTTCCTGTCGTTCTGGGCCCTCCAGCGCGACAACGGCGGCTGCCCCGGAACCGGCGGTCGGGACGACTGCTCGGGCATCGAGCAGAGCACCTGGTACTTCAGCCAGGCCTTCGCCCCGTTCACCAGCGGCGGCCAGAACCCGTCGGATGACTTCTCCGTCGCGGTCTCCCCGGCGTCCGGCTCCGTCAGTCCCGGCGGTACGGCGACGGCGACCGTCAACACGGGGGTCGTCAGCGGCTCCGCGCAGACGGTCAACCTCACCGCGACCGGCGTTCCCTCCGGTGTGACCGCGACCCTCACTCCCGCCTCGGTCACCGCGGGCGCGTCCTCCTCGCTGAAGCTGGTCACCACCGCGTCGACGACCCCGGGCGTCTACCCCATCACCGTCACGGGAACGGCGGCCTCGGGCACCCACACCGCGACCTACACCCTCACGGTCACCGGTTCGTCGAACGATGACTTCTCGATCTCGGCGTCCCCGGCGTCCGGCTCGGTGAGCGCGGGCGCGACCGCGACGACGACCATCAACACCGGGACCGTCAGCGGCGCGGCGCAGACGATCAACTTCACCGGCGCGACCGGCCTGCCCTCGGGCGTCACCGCGACCTTCACCCCCACGTCGGTCACCGCGGGCGCGTCCTCCTCGCTGAAGCTGGTCACCACCGCGTCGACGACCCCGGGCGTCTACCCCATCACCATCACGGGAACGGCACCCTCGGGAAGCCACACCACGACCTACACCCTCACGGTCAACGGCGGCAACCCCGGCGGTACGGTGGCCAACGCCGACTTCGAGTCGGGCAGCCTCAGCCCCTGGAACTGCCAGTCGGGCGGCACCGTGGTCGGCTCGCCGGCCCACGGGGGCACCCACGCCCTGCAGCTCGCGGTGACGGGGAGCCAGACCGGTGAGTGCAGCCAGACGGTGACGCTGACCCCCAACCACAGCTACACGCTGAAGGCCTGGGTTCAGGGCAACTACGCCTTCCTCGGTGTCTCCGGCGGCGCGAGCGGAACCACCTGGACCTCCTCCGGTAGCTGGAAGCAGGTCTCGCTCTCCTTCACCACCGGTTCCTCGGGAACGGTGACGGTGTCCATTCACGGCTGGTACGGCCAGGGCAACGTCTACGCCGACGACTTCTCCGTCGCCTGACAGGACCGGACCTTCATGCGTGTGGGCGTGCTTCGCGATAGCGCGATGTGATCAGTCGGCGGCAAGGAGGAAATCGGACACTTCATGGCTCTCCTGAGTTGGCTT
>NZ_JBFBCE010000052.1:0-63309 GCF_040689595.1 Streptosporangium sp. NPDC051023
CCACCGTGAGCAGGCCGGTCACCACCGGCACCCAGCCGAGCGAGGGGAACTGCGCCAGGCAGGACAGCGCCCCGACCGTGGGCAGGGCGATCCCGCCGGGCAGCCGCATCCCCTTGCCCGGCCAGCCGCGCAGGGCGAGCCGCCCCGCCGCGACGTTGACCACGACCATGGAGACCAGGGCCCCGACATTGGCCAGCCCGACGACCGTCGTGGTGTCCGAGACGAGGACCAGCACCGCCGCCGCGATCCCGACGAACAGCACGCTGAACAGGGGATGGCCACGCCTGGTCGTCCGGCCCGCGATCGGCGGCACGTCACCCCTGGCGACCATGCGCAGCATGATCTCGCTGGCCCCGAGCATGTTGGCGTTCGCCCCCGACAGTGTGGACAGGCACGCGGCGAAGGCGATCGCATAGCCGCCCCATGCGCCCATCAGCGCCTCGGCGGCCTGGCCGACCCCCGCGGCGCCGAACGTCCGCACGCCGCTGGCGAGCATCGCCAGCACCACTCCCGTGTAGAGGGCCGCGGAGATCAGCACCGACCCCATCACCGCGATCGGCACGGTCCGTCCGGGATCGCGTACCGAGCCTGCCATGTTCGTCACCACGTTGAATCCCGTGTACGCGGTGAACAGCAGCGCGCTCGCGCTCAGCACCCCACCGGCTCCGTGCGGGGCGAAGGGGACGAAGTGGATGGCGCCGAAGTGCGCCAGCCCCCAGGCGACGAAGACCAGCAGCAGCGCGATCTTCAGGGCGACGACCAGGGTCTCCGTCCTCGCGACCAGGTCGGCGGGCCCGAGGTTGAGCCAGGTGACGAGCACGCCCGCGACCAGCGCGGCGACGGTCACGCCCAGGCCCGGCAGAAAGTAGCGGTGAAGGTACTCGCCGAAGGAGACCAGTAGAAAGGTGATGATCGTCAGGCCGTTGAGGTAGAACCCCCACATTACGACGTAGCGCCAGACCGGGCTGAGGATGTCGCCGATCGGGCCATACCCCGAATCTCCCGGGCGCGCCCTTGAGGAGACGGTGACGAAGGACAGCGCGGAGAGGAGCATCACCGCGCCCGCCGTCAGGTAGCTGACCAGGGCGGCGGGTCCCGCCTCGTTCACGGCGGTCCCGGAAAGGGTGAACACCCCGCCGCCGACCATCGTGCCCACGGCGAACGCCAGACAGGGCACGACCCCGATCCCCTGGGAACCACCCTTCACGGCCCCTCCCGCTCCCCGGACGCGCCCTCGAACCGCCCCCGAGGCTTCTCCCGAAGTTCCCCGAAGTCCCCGGAGGGGAGACCTTCCCCGGCACGGGTGATCCGAGGTTCAAGCGACCGTCCCGATCACGTGGAGAAACGGCTCACCCGGGGAGATCGTGCGAACCCCCGCGGACCCGTGACGAAGGTCAGCGGACCCCGCCGAAGAAACACCGCATGTCGGCGGCCACGTCGCCGGGCCGCTCCATGGTCACGAAGTGGTGGCCGCCCGGATTGTCCTCGGGCCAGTGGACGATGGTGTTGTGGCGCTCGGCGAGCCTGCGGATTCCGGGCGGCCCGCTGTACACGCCGGTCGGCACCGCCTTCTGCCCCTCGGGCCAGCCGAGGCCGGTGCTGTCGTAGTACGGCCAGGCCGAGGTCCCGAACGTCCCGGTGAGCCAGTAGAGGCTCACGTTGGTGAGGATCAGGTCGCGATCGATCACTTCTTCCGCCCGTTTGCCGCCGATGGTGAACTCCTGGAACTTCTGCGTCATCCAGGCCAGCGCGGCGACCGGGGAGTCGTGCCACCCGTGGGCGAAGGTCTGGGGTGCCGCGCGCAGCAGCGCGTGGTGGTCCACGCCGTTCATCCAGTCCTGCTCCTTCATCCACGCGTAGGCCGCCCGCTCGTCCTCGGTCATGTCGGGCAGGTCGTCGTCGGTGGGGAAACCGAGCCCGCTGATGACGTAGACGCCGGCCACGTGCTCCGGAGCGGCCTTGGCGACCTCGGGGGCGACGTACGCGCCGAAGTCCCCGCCCTGGACGCCGTAGCGGTCGTAGCCGAGACGGCGCATCAGCTCCGCCCAGAGCCGTGCCACACGCGCGGCGTTCCAGCCGGTCTCGCGCGGCGGCGCGGAGAACCCGAAGCCGGGCACCGACGGCACGACGACGTGGAACGCCCCGGACGGGTCGCCGCCGTGCGCGCGGGGGTCGACGAGGTGGCCGATGAGGTCGGTGAACTCCAGGAAGGAGTTCGGCCAGCCGTGTGTCAGGACGAGCGGCAGGGCGTCCGGCTCCGCGGAACGCACGTGCAGGAAGTGGATGTCCTGACCGTCGATCTCGGTCGTGAACTGCGGGAACCCGTTCAGCCTCGCCTCGTGCCCGCGCCAGTCGTAGCCGTCGCGCCAGTAGTCGGCCAGCTCCCTGAGCTGGGCGGCGGGGACGCCCCTGCTCCACCCCTCGCCGGGAAGTTCCCGGGGCCACCGGGTGCGGGCCAGCCGCTCCTTCAGGTCGTCCAGGTCGGCCTGGGGGATGTCGATGCGAAAGGGACGGATCTCGGTGCTCACGGTTCTCCTCGTGTGTCGCTCGTGCGTCGTGGTGTCGCGATCCGCGGATCGCGACGCCGTGATCGGCGCGACTCGGTACGGCGATTCGCGGGTCGCGGTGACAGGAACGACGGTATGGGTCATATAGGTCAGTATTTGTCCTATATGACAGGGCATGCTGGAGGGCATGAGCGACACCTCCGCGCGGCTGCTCGCGCTGCTGTCCCTGCTGCAGACCCCGCGAGAATGGCCGGGCAGCGAGCTGGCCGAACGGCTGGAGGTCAGCCCCCGCACGATCCGCCGCGACGTCGACCGCCTGCGCGAGCTCGGCTACCCGGTGCAGGCGACGATGGGGGCGGTCGGCGGCTACCGGCTCACGGCGGGCAAGGCCATGCCGCCGCTGCTGCTGGACGATGAGGAGGCGGTGGCCATCGCGGTCGGCCTGCGCACCGCCGCCGGAACCCCGGTCGACGGCATCGAGGAGGCGTCCGTGCGGGCCCTGGCCAAGCTGGAGCAGGTGCTGCCCGCCCGGCTACGGCACCGGGTCGCCGCGCTCGGGGCCGCCACGGTGCCGATGACGGCCGGGGACTCACCAAGGGTCGATCCGGAGATCCTGGCGGTGCTCGCCGGAGCCGTCACGGGACGCGAACGCCTGCGCTTCGTCTACCGGGCGGCCGACGGGGACGAGACCAGGCGGCTGGCCGAGCCGTACCGGCTGGTGGCGGCCGTGCGCCGCTGGTACCTGCTGGCCTACGACAACGACCGTGACGACTGGCGGGTCTTCCGCGTCGACCGGATCGGCGCCCCCCGGCCGACCGGCGCGCGTTTCACCCCCCGCGAACCTTCTGAGGACGCGGCCGCCTTCGTCACCCGCAGGCTGCACTCGCTCGCCCCGACCTACGAGGTACGGGCGACCCTGTTCCTTCCGGCGGAGGAGGCCGTCAGCAGGCTCGGCGCGGCCCCGGGCGAGGTCCAGCCGCTCGACGAGCATCGCTGCCTGCTGCACGGGCGCGCCGACACCCTGGAGTGGCTGGCCGCGCGGCTGCTCATGCTCGGCTGCGAGTTCCAGGTGCACGAGCCGCCGGAGCTGCTGGAACATCTGCGTGCTCTGAGCGCCTGCGCCCTCCGCGCCGCCGGGCCCCCGGCCCCTGACCCGGCCTCGCGGTCACTCCCTGATCGCCTTTAAGCGGCGGCCGAGGAGTGTGAGCAGCACGGCGGTGAGCACTCCCATCGCGATCAGGCTCACCCTGTCCGGCGTCGTCTCCGCGTTGGCCACCACGCCGAAGGCCGTATGGGCCAGTACGGCCCCGCCGGCCGCCGCCAGCCGGTGCCTGTCACCCCAGCCGTCCCTCGCGCTCCAGCGGCGCAGGACGAGCGCCGCGCCTACCCCGAGTACGGCGGCCGCCAGCATCGGCGCGAGCACCCACAGGCCCTGCGTGAAAGCGGGCTGACGGGCTCCGCCGAAGGGGAACAGCAGCGCCATGAACCCGAACGCCGTCAGCGCGCAGCACACGCCGACCACGCCGGGAGCGGGTGTGGCGCTGTCCGTCCGCACGACGGGAAGCGGTTTGGCGGAGGGGAGCTGTTTGGCGGGGAGCACGCGGAGTGCGACGAAGGTCAGGCCACCCACCAGCGCGAGGATGACGGCCAGCGCGGGGAGCGGGAGGACGTAGCCGGGATCGGCCGACGGTGGGATCAGGATCCGGATCAGCCCCGTGCCCAGCAGCGCGACGACGCCAACGCCAGCCATGCCCCCTCGGCCCAGGTACGGCCGCTGCCCGAGTTCGGGGAACAGCAGCTCGACCAGCGCGATCGGGATCACGACACTGAAGAGCACGTGGTAGGGCAGGTTCAGCTCGGTGTAGGCGGTGTTGACGCCGAGCAGTCTGGGGGCCCACCCGGCCGCGCCGTACAGGTGGGGGCTGGTCAGGCTCTGCAGCGCCAGACCCTCCTCGACGAGCCCGTAGACCAGGCCCATCAGGAGCACGCTCGGCCAGCCGCCGCCGGTCGCGCGCACCAGCTCGCGCACCAGCAGCACCCCGGCCCCGTACATCGGCACGTACAGCAGGACCAGCCAGATCATGGTCAGCGGGACCGTGCCGAGAGTGAGCTCGGCCACGACGGGAGCCACCAGCGCCAGCGTGAGCGCCGCACGGCGTCCACCGGCCCGCCGCGCCGTCTCGGAGGAGCGGACCTGTGACGACCTGGCGAACGCCGCGCGCATGGGGCGGCGGTTGACGGCCACGACCAGAACGGCCAGCAGCAGGAGCTGCACGCCCTGGACCACGCGCAACCACGCTGGATACTCCCCGCTCAGGATCAGGTACGCCACCGCGACGAGGCCCAGCAAGGACAGCATCCGCACTCGCAGGTAGGCACCGCGCCTGCCCTGCCGCAGCCTTCGCGCGATCCACAGGTAGCCGGCCCCGACCAGCAGGATCGGGATCGGTCTGGTCCACAGCGTCAGCGCGAGTTGCTCCCTGCTCTGGCCATCTGGGGCCCGTGCGGCGAGTTGGTAGTCGAGGACGCTCTCGCGAAACAGCAAGGTCAGCCCGGCGAACGCCACGGCGAGGGCGAGGTTCACGAACAGCAGGATGATCACGAGCCTGACCGCGTCCGTCGGCGTGTCCGTGCGCGGTGCTCGCGTTGCTGGATAACCCATGCCGCCGACGGTAGGAGCGGGGCCGCATCCGCCGCCTCAGTGTGAGGACTGGACTTTGGCCTGCGACTTTGGTCGTAGAGGCGGGGTGGGGCCAGTCCGAGGTCGTAGGCGGGGGAGTGGGCCACGGCTGCCGAAGGGCCGCACGTCACCGGGTCGGTCCCGGCGCGTCTGAAGCAGCGAGAGCAGCCGCGAGGACGTCTTCTCCGTGTTCCCCATTCTGCTCGCAGTACAGGACACAACCTGTCCGCTACCCCTGGAAGGGTCGGGATCACGATCCGCCAGATGGGCCATGGGCCCTGGCCACGAGGCCGCTTCCCGCGAGGTTTCATCGCTGCGGCAGTGCACCTCGTCGAACCGCGAGCAAGGAGAAAGTCATGTCCGTTACGACCACCACCCACCTGAACTTCCGGGGCGATGCGCGAGCGGCGCTGGACTACTACCGGTCCGTCTTCGGCGGGCGCCTCACCGCCGTCACGTACAAGGACATGGGAAACGCGCAGAACGAGCACGAGGCGGACTGGGTGGTGTGGGGCGAGGTGGCGGGGGACAACGGCTTTCACGTCATGGCCTACGACGTGCCCTCCCATCTGCCCTGGGACCAGGGCAGCAACCCGTTCTTCGTCTCCGTGCGCGGTGACGACACCGACGAGATCGGTGTCCTGTGGCAGAAGCTGGCAGAGGGCTCGACGGTGGTGCAGCCCCTGGAAGCGTCGCAGTGGGCACCGCTGTACGGCATGCTCACCGACCGCTTCGGTGTGACCTGGGTCCTGGACGTGGCCGCCGCCCCGTACAACGGCTGATCCACATCCGGCGGGAACACGCGATCGCCCCTCTTGGGCCACCGCGCGGCGGCCCAAGAGGGGCGAACCAGAAAAGGGCCGTATCCGCTTGATCTTTCCCGAGTGCTACGGGGACCCCAAACCGGGCGGTCGCGCGGCAGCGCAGGCTGTACCTCACACCGGCAGCAGGCGGGATCGATCAAGCCGCGTCTGCGGCACATGCTTGCCGGTACGGCAAGTGGGCTCAAACCGGGTTCCCGGGTGTGCACGGGACCAGTTATTCGGTTGCGGCGGCGGGGCCCGATGACGTCACCGCGTGATCGATCGGCGGGAAGGTCTGCGGCGCCCGGCCCGGGAAACGCCTAGGCCGGGCGCTCGGCTGTCACGAGCGCGTGGAAGTCACGGGCGGCGGGCAGGCTCCGGGCCTGCTGGGGGAGGGACGCCAGGAGTTCGCCCGCGATCCTGCGCCGGGCCACCGTAATGGGAAGAGCCGACGTGACATCGAGAGCGTGATCGAGACCTTCGGTCACCTCGTGTTCCCGGATCAGTCCCCATGCCTGGATGAGACCAAGGTTGGCCCTGCCTCCGGCCTTTTCCGGTGGAACCGCCGCAAGAGCCTGGTCCAGCATGGGCATGGCAGCGCGCGCGTCACCCAGCTTGGTGAGGGAGAGAGCCTCGGCGTACTGGATGCTTCCCAGTGACACCCCCCATGCGGAGATGTGATCGCCGGTCACGGACGACGGGAGGCGTTCGTAGACGTCCTTGAGATCCTGGAAGGCACTGCGGGAAAGATTGGCCTGCCCCCGCTCGGCGAGGACGAGGCCCCGGGTTCTCAACGCCTGCGTCAGACCACGGGACGGATGGCCGTCCGCGAGCTGAACGGCCTCGTCCAGCAGAGTGTCCAAGGCCGGGCCGACACGGCGCAGGTAGAACCACTGGTCGGCTTCGAAACTGCGTACCCACACCCTCAGGTCGCGGTCTCCCGAGGCGTCGGCGGCTGCCCGGGCCGCGCGCCAGGAACGCCAGCCCGCACGAATGCTGGAAACCTCGGCCAGGTCAAGTGCCAGAAATGCCGCGAGCTGGGCGTAGACCCGTAGCAGGGTGGCGTGCTCGGCGGAGGTGCGGGGGCGGGACAGGGCCTGGTCCAGGTCGCGGATGTCGCCCGCCAGGTCGGTGACCCTGGAGCCCGGTGGCTCGGTCCACACACCCTGGGCGTAGTCCCAGGCGATCTGCTCCCAGTCGTCCGCGCTGTTGTCGGCGGCGTGGCCGGTGAGCTGCCGCAGGCCCGAGTGAAGGGCGTCGACGGCGGAGGCGGAGATGCCGGAACCGGCACCGAGAACCGTCAGGAACTGGAGAAAGGCGCGACGTTCCACATCGTCCTCATTACGGGATGGTGGATTTGTGTCTTTTCTACTCTTACGTATCTCATCAATTTCGGCAATAAGCGCGCGAAGTGCGATAAGTTGCCCGCCTGCTCCAAGCGCGTTGTCGATTCCCCTGATGTGGTCGGGATGCGGGCGGCCGAGTCCGCGCTCCCATCTCGACAACTCGCCCTGGTCGACGAGGGCGGCTTTGGCCAGCTCACGCTGGGTCAGGTGACGGACCTCGTCGCGCCAGTGGAGGATGCAGACGCCGAGCAGGTGCCACGGTGACACGTCGGGACGAGCCGGTTTGCTCGCGTACGGCATGAAAGCTCCCGCTGATGGGGGATGGGGGAAGGCGCCCCATCGGAATTTCCCTTGGACGCTTCCTGAACTTCTTCCACTATGACATCGACAAGCAGAAAAGACCTTGTAAACGACGGGTCCGCCTGACGCGCCACACGTCCAGGCGGACCCTTGATCAGGAAATGAGGTCCTGACCCGTGACCCAGCTTAAAAGCACCTCCGCCATTTCCGTAATCCCCGGATGGCGGGTGATCCTCAGCGACGAGGGACGGCTGTGGGCCTCCCGGGGCGTCCCCTTCACCGCGGCACAGTCCGACGCCGGGGCGGAGCGGACGGTCGACGCCGACACCCTGGAGGAGTTACGGGTCGAGGTCGACCGGCAGGAGGCGGCGGCCTCCCGGGCGACGGAACGGGGCGGGTCGTGATCTGGCGCCGCTCCCGCGTGCCCGGCCGTCACCGCGACGGGCTCGCCGTCTCCTCTCTCCCGGCGAGGACCCGCCGCCCGTGGGACGGTCACGCCCGTGCCGAGGCCGAACGGCTGAGCCGCGCCTGGAGCGGATGGACCGTCCTGTACGGCCCCGGCAGCCGTCGTTTCTACGCGGTCGCGTCCTGGCCTGCGCCTGAGCCCGTGGTCCTCGACGACCGCACCCCCGACGGCCTCGAGGCCCGGATGCGGGAGACGGAAGCGGCCATGGTCACCCGGTACGGAGCCCCCGCCGCATCCGGCGGCCTCCGCACCCCCTGAGGCAGGCGCGGCGGCGTCCTTCCCCGGCGCGCCGCCGCGCCGTACGGGGTGCGGCTCGGGAAGGAGGGGCCCGGGCCGCACCTCACCACGTCACCCGCACCGCCGTCCCTCTCCCAGAGGGCCGGTACGCGCCTTGGCACACCGTGATTCGTCACGAGCCACACGATCGCGAACCGTGCCACGCCGCGCCGCATGGCGATGAGCACTGGGCGAGGGAATCGAAGAATGAAACCGCATGCCTTGGTGGCAGGATTGCTGGGAAAATTGGCAGCCCTGCCGCTTTCGCCCGGATCGCCGGTCGATCCTTAATGAGGACGTCCTGAGCGTCCGGTCAGGGAGATTACGTCGGAACTCAGGGTGACGGCATATTCTCGGAGGGGAGCGGAATGAGGTTTCTGAGGGCTGTGGGAAGGGTCGCCGTCGTGGCTACGCTCGTCGGCGCCACGACGTTCGTGACCACGGGAGCCGCGCAGGCGGTCGACCCCTGTAACGACATCTGCTTCTACTGGGGCAGCAATCTGAGCGGTTCGGTGCGCAGTTACACGCGCGGGGAGGTCCGTGCGGACTTCGGCGGGGACACCTTCACCTCCATCGGCGACGGTCAGGGGGAACGGGTCAAGAACAACGCCGCCTCCGTGTACAACGACACCTCCCTGACCGCCGAGGTTTGCTACAACGAGAACTACGGGTCTCCGTGTGACCTCGTCAGCCCGTACAGCTGGCGCAACCTGAACCACACCTGGAACGACAACGCGTCGTTCCACTGGCTCTGATCCGTCGTTTCCCCTCGTTCCTCCCCGGCGGTTCGAGCCGGGGAGGCGTCGACCGGGCAGATCCGCCGGGCCGGGTACCGGCACCTTTCTCGTTTTTCCCTCGCTTCGACGGGCCCCAGCAGGTCGGCGTGGGGTGTCGCGGTGCCACCACGCTTCGTCCGCCCGTCAGGAGGGGCGGCACCGTACCGGATTCTGCAGTTCGGCGCAGGGGCGGTCGCCGTGGGAGTGCACGATGTCCCTGCCGATCTCGTTGGTCAGGAAGCGCAGGAAGCTGGCGGCCAGGGAGTCGGCCTTCGGCTCGCCGTAGGTGTAGGCGTATTCGGTCTCGCCGAAGGGATAGGCCCCGTGCTCGGCCCCGGCCAGGGTGGCCGCCTGGCCGTCTATGCGGGCGAGCTTCAGGTCCCGGCGCTCGGTGGCGGCTCCGAGCTCGCTGTACCCGATGGCGCCGGGGGTCCTCGCGACCGCGTCCAGCGCCGCGCCGGTGTTGTCTCGTTCGCAGCGCACGACGCCGCTCGGCGCGCCGGGCAACAGGGTCCGGCAGTCGTTGGAGTTACGGCCGGGCGCCACCGTGCCGAGGACGAGTTTCTCGAAGGCGTTCCGGGTGCCGGAGCCGCCGTCCCGGTCGACGAGGCGGATCGGCAGGTCGTTCCCGTTCACCTGTTTCCAGCTGCCGTACTTTCCCTGGAAGACGTCCCTGACCTGCTTCAGGGGGAGGTCCTGGACCCCCGCCTCCCCGTTGACGACGAGGGTGAAGAGGACGAACGCGATGGGACGCGGCAGCAGCTGCGGAAACTCGCCCTCCTCCTTGGGGCCGTCGGAGAAGGCCAGCCAGTTGCCGGAGTTTCCGGGGTTGCCGCGTCCCACCGCGTCGAGCTTGACCAGGCCGTCGTGGCTGCCCGTGGTCTCGAAGGCGAAGTCGGCCTCCGGGCAGACCCTCCTGTACTGGTCGGCGGCCTCCTGGAGCACGGCCTTGAAGGCAGTGGACCCGGTGAGGGTGAGCTTCCCCTGGGCGCAGTCGAGCGGGGCGCGGTCGTCGTTGAGGGAGACGAGGAGCTGGGAGGCGATGATCACCACGAGGAAACCGACCATCGCGACCGCGTACCAGGGCATACCGGTGTGGCTCTCCGTCTGGTAGATCCTCCCGCGCCGCCGGCGTGGGATGCCGCCCTTGATCCCGCCGATGACCTTGGGGTCGTCGAACTTCTCCCGGCGGCCCTGCGTGTCCTGACGGATGTCCTCCAGGGCGACCAGGACCTTGTAGTGCTGGCCGCGGTTCAACGGCACCCTGGGGAGCCCGATGACGCCGTCCTCCACCTTCAGCCCGGCCTCCTCGGTGAAGGACTGGGCCAGGAAGTCGTCGCTGAGCTCTGTTATCGCCATCCCGGCGATCCTGCGGCCGGGGAACTCGACGCGGATGCCGGCCTTCTCCTCGTCGGGGACGGCGTAGTCGCCGGTGTCGATGTTGGCCAGACCGGTGTTCTCGATGCGCAACAGGACGAACGACGGATTGACCAGCGGCCTGTCGTCCTGCTCCCGCAACCGCTGCAGGACTCCCGGGTGCTGGTAGGGGACCTCGTCGGTGGCTGTGGTGTCCATCTGTATGCGGTAGCCGAGCCGTTTGCGGCCGACGACGCCGAACTCCCACAGGAAGGCGAGGACCGGGACGAAGATGCCCAGGACCGCAAGAAGGACCTCCCACGGAAAGCCGTTCATGCTTGCCTCCACCGGACGGAGTGGGAGAAACGGTGGAGGCCACCGTACGAACGCGCACGCCCCGGGAGACCCTACGACGGCAAGCCTTCAACAACCGTTTCCCGTGAGTTAAGACTGGTCGCCTCATCGCGCCCGTCTCCCAGAGATGCGACCTCGCTCCTCCTCTCGGAGGGACGCCAGGGGGCGGCCGGCATTGCAGGGTGCGGTCATTGCGCCACACAGCGCTCACCATACTTTGTAAAGATAGTCCTTGGTGATCACCGTGAATCAGCGCCGATCTTTAAGGTCGTGCTCCCGACGCGGTGTGCGACGGATTGTTCACGGCGAGCAGCGAAAGCTCGGTGGCCGTGTCCGCGAGGATTGCAATCCTCTCAGGGGGTGAAACTCGTTCGAAGGCTGTAGTTCATGTGAGAAGGCGTGGGTGGCGAGGGGTGTGCCGGCAGGGGATCGGCCGACCTGGGCTGTGACCACGCATGACCAGAAGTGAGGGGAAGTCGAGGGCGTCGATGTGTGATCTCTCTCATGCATGGATCATGTTTATTTTATTTGTTACTTATGTAGATCTTGTTCGTTGGAACGAGGCATGTATACCTTCTGATCGTCTATCCAGCCGCATGCCCTGAACCGCCACCCTTATCCCTTGTGAAGCTCCCCCTGGGATGGGGTGAAGCGGTTTTTCGGCATGCGCGGCGAGGGTTCGGAGGGCGACGGCTTATGCGTCGTAATTTGTCATGCTCACATTCGGCTCGCTGGAGGGTGGTGCCGCTGTTAGCGGCCCTTCCAGGATTATTGCTGATTTCCGCGACTCCCGGTGTGGCCGCCGCTGACGCGGTGCGGATCTCGGCGCCGCGACCGGTCACGCCCAAGCAGCTGACCGGGTCGGCCAAGGGTTTCCCCTCTTTGGTGAAGACTGAGGTGACGACCACCACGGTGGACGGCACGGGCTGGAAGAACGACGCCAAACCACCCAAGGATGCGGTGCCGGTCGACAAGCGGCTCATCGGCCGGGAGGTCAGGGAGGGCCTCACCGAGCGGCTGATCAAGGGCGGCGCGAAGGCGGCACCTCCGGGCGGGCAGCCGATGGCGGCGTTGCTGGCCGGTGAGCCCGCGCTGCTGGACGCCTTCCCGCGCGACGACATGCTGGTCGACTCCCTGACCCCCACACTGCGGGCGCAGGGCAAGGTCACCACCGGTTCCGGGCCGCTGCAGTACGCGTTCAAGATCTGTGACAACTCCTCGCTGACCGGCACCGGATGCACCTCCTCGGGCACGCTGAGCAGCGGGGTGAGCACCTGGAAGGTTCCGGCGAGCAAGCTGGCCTGGGGCAAGCAGTACTGGTGGCAGGCCACCATCACCGACACCTCCAACTCCGCCTCAACCACGGTGACGCGCACCTTCGTCACCGGAGTACGCCAGCCGGTGCTCACCTCCCAGCTGGCCACCTCCGAAGTCGCGGGCCGGGAGTTCAACCAGCTGGCCGGTAACTACACCACCACCTTCACCGACCTGACCGTGCCGAGTGCGGGTCCGCCGCTGTCGGTGGTGCGCACCTACAACAGCATGGACCCTCGCACCGACGGCCTGTTCGGCGCGGGCTGGTCGACCCGCTGGGACATGAAGCTGGCACAGGAGACGCGGGGCAGCGCCGTTTCAGCGCTGATCACCTACCCCGACGGCCGCCAGGTGCGGTTCGCCAAGACCGGCAGCACTTACCAGTCGCCGCCGGGTATGTTCGCCACCCTGGCCGACGTGTCCGGGGGCGGCTGGCAGTTGATGGACAAGGGCGCCACCTCGTATGTGTTCGACGCCCAGGGTCGCCTGACGTCGATCACCGACGCCCGCGGCCGGAGCCAGACCCTGGCGTACGGCACCGGCGGCAAGCTGTCCACGGCCACCGCGCCGGGCGGCCGATCGCTGACGTTCACCTGGACCGGGGACCATGTCACCTCGGTGGCCAGTGACCCGGTGGGCGGCACGCCGATCACCTGGACCTACTTCTACGACGGCGACAAGCTGACCGGGGCGTGCGCGCCGGTGGCGGCGCCGAACTGCACCACCTACGCCTACGGCAGCGGCTCGCAGTACCGCAGCAACGTGCTGGACTCCGACCCCTACGGCTACTGGCGCCTGGGCGAGGCCTCCGGCACCACCGCGACCGACCTGGGCGCGGCCGCAGCCGACGCCACCTACCAGGGCGTGACCTACGGCAAGCCCGGCGCGCTGGCCGGGTCCACCGACACCGCGGTGGAGTTCACCACCGGCTCCTCCCTGAAACTGCCGGCCAACATCGTGGGGCAGCTGGGCGATCAGCTGTCGGTGGAGACCTGGTTCAAGACCAGCCAGTCCGGTGTGCTGGTGGCGGCTGGAACGCAGGAGACCAGCGGGATTCCGTGGGGGCCGATGCTGTACGTCGGCACTGACGGTAAGCTGCGCGGCTCGCTGGCCGCGGTGGCCGCGCCGATCACCACGACCGGGACGGTCAACGACGACGCCTGGCACCACGTGGTGCTCACCGCCGCCGGAACCGCCCAGACCCTCTACCTGGACGGGGTGCAGGTCGGCACCACCACCGGCAGCCTGACCACCTGGCGCACCAGCGCCACGGTCGGCAACGGCGTGGCCGACCCGGCCGTCTCTCCGGCGGTGCCGACCCCGCGGGCGGCGTTCCCGTTCAAGGGGGTGATCGACGAGGTCGCGCTGTACGACAAGCCGCTGACCGCCGCCGAGGTGACCCGCCACTACGGCTCCCGGCTGCAGACGCCGAACAAGCTGACCACCGTCACGCTGCCGTCGGGCCGGGTGTGGGCGTCCAACACCTACGACGCGGCCACCGACCGGCTCAAGACCCACACCGACCACAACGGCGGCACCTGGCAGCTCGGCGTCAAGACCTTCGACCCCTACTCCTCGGCGGCGCAGGTCATCGTCACCGACCCGAAGAACGAGACGCTGAAGTACCTGTACGACTCCGAGCGCGGCTACCGCCTTCTCGGCGAGACCGACCAGCTGAACTACACCACCTGGTACGAGTACAACCTGTCCGGCTCGCTGTCGAAGATCATCGACCGCAACGACATCGCCAACGACGTCTACTACGACGAGCGCGGCAACCTGCTGGCCCGCAAGTACTGCCGGGCGCCGGGCGAGTGCGCGCTGGAGTTCAAGAAGTACTACCTGAACACCTCCAACCCGCTCGACCCGCGCAACGACCAGGTGATCGAGTACCGGGACGGTCGCTCGGCGTCGGAGACCGACAACACCTACCGCACCACGACCGAGTACACCACCTACGGCGAGGTGTCCAAGGTCACCACCCCGGCGACGGCGGACTTCCCGTCGGGCCGGTCGATGACCACCACCTACACCGACGGCACCGAGCCGGCGGTCGGTGGCGGCACCACCCCGGCCGGGCTGGTGAAGTCGCAGAAGAACCCCAAGAACGAGGAGACGACCTACCGCTACAACGCGGCCGGGGACGTCGCCGAGCAGACCATGCCGTCCGGGCTGGTCATCACCACGGCTCGCGACGCGGTGGGACGGGTCACCTCCCGTACCGAGGTGTCGGCCGCTCACCCGACCGGCGCCACCACGACCTTCACCTACGACGGGGTGGGGCGTCCGCTGACCCAGACCGAGCCGGGGGTGGATAACGAGGTAACCGGTGTCACCCACACCGCCAAGAGCACGATCGTCTACAACGCCGACGGCGACAAGGCCACCGAGAGCCTCACCGACCTGACCGGCGGTGACCCGGTGCGCACCACCACCTATACCTATGACACCCACGGCCGGGTCGAAACGGTCACTGCTCCCGAGGGCGGGGTGACAGGTGCCACCTGGGACGTCACCGGCCTGCAGACGTCGGTGACCAACCCGCTGGGCACGGTGACCACCTTCGGGTACACCAAGCGCGGTGAGTTGGCCTCCAAGACGCTGAAGAACTGGACCGGCAGCCCGGTCAGCCCGCAAGCTCCGCAGGACGTGGTGCTGGAGTCCTTCTCCTACGACTTCGGTGGCCGTACGGCTGGGCAGATCGACGCGATGGGCCGTAAGAAGATCTTCACCTACTGGATGGACAACCAGCTGTCGCAGAGCATCGCCGACGACGCCAAGCTCAACGGGTTGACCACCCCGGCCGACGTGGTGCTGCAGTCCAACGAGTTCGACCCGGCGGGCAACCTGGTCGAGCAGATCAGCGGTGCCGGCAAGACCACGGTCGACCACGTCTACGACGCCGCGGGCCGCAAGACCTCCACCACGGTGGACCCGGCCTCGCTCAACCGCAAGACCGCCTACGTCTACGACGCGGTCAACAACGTCACCCGGGAGACCTTCACCGGTGCGGGCACCACCCGTACCGAGATCACCGACTACCAGTACAACACGCTGGGGCAGGTGACCCGGCAGACGGTGGAGAACGGCGCCGTCGACCTGGTGACCACCAGCACCTATGACGACCGGGGTCTGCTGACCGCGACCACCGATCCGCGTGGCAACGCCTCCGGCGCCACGGCGGCGGACTTCACCACCACGATGCGCTACGACATCGCCGGGCAACTGGTGGAGACCAAGGCGCCGCAGGTGGCAATCGAGAAGAACGGCACGGCCGCCGTCAATGCCAGGCCCACGGTCAAGTACGGCTACAACAACGCGGGAGAGTCCGCCCAGAGCGTGGACGCCGAGGGCCGCACCGTCACCTTGGCCTACGACAAGGCGGGCCGGGTGACCTCGACCACCGCCCCGTCCTACACTCCGCCGGGTGGGACCGCGGTCACCCCGACGATCGCCTTCACCTACGACGCGGCCGGTCGCCGCACCCAGGTCACCGACCCGCGTGGGTACGTCACCAAGACCGACTACGACGCGCTGGGACGCCCGGTGCGCCAGACCGATCCGGGTCCGTCCGGGCCGGGTGGAGTGTGGGTGTCGGAGTTCGACCTGCTGGGTGAGCAGCTCGCCGCGGTGGATCCGACCGGAGTACGGGGCGAGACGACCTACGACGACCTGGGCCGGAAGATCACCCAGACGCAGATCGAGCGCGTTCCCACCAGCGCGGCCTACACCACCGCGCTGACCTACGACGCCGCCGGCAACCTCACCAAGAGCGTCGCGCCGGGCAACAAGACCACCACCTTCACGGTCAACGCCGCGGGGGAGGTCACCGCGACCTCGGATCCGCTGACCCACAGCACCACCGTCGGCTACGACATCAAGGGCCGCCAGACCAAGATCACCGATGCCCTGAACAACGCCACCGAGGCCGTCTACGACCTGGCTGGCCGCAAGACCTCCGTCAAGAACCTGGACAGCACCGGCGCCACGGTACGCACCGTCGGTTATGGCTACGACCTGGCGGGCAACGCGACCACCACGACCTCCGGTGAGGGATACGTCACCACCCGCGCCTTCGACGCGGCGAACCGGGTGACCTCGCTGGTTGAACCGATCACCGCCAGCAAGACGATCACCACCACGTTCGGCTACGACGCCACCAACGCCCGTACCCGCCTGACCGACGGGCGTGGCAACGTCACCTGGACCACCTACAACCCCCTGAGCCAGGCCGAGTCGGTGATCGAGCCGTCCACCACCGCCCACCCCAACGCGGCCGACCGTACCTGGACCACCGTTTACGATGCGAGCGGTAACGCGGTGGCCACCGTCCAGCCGGGCGGGGTGCGTATCGATCGCACCTTCGACCAGCTCAACCGGGTGACCAAGGAAACCGGCGCCGGCGCTTCGGTCACCACCCCCGACCGCGATGTCACCTACGACCAGGCCGGCCGGACCACCGCGATCGGCGACTACACCCTGGAGTACAACGACCGGGGCCTGCTGACCAAGGTGTCCAAGGCCACCGTCCAGGTCGCCACTTACGCCTACGACAGCCTGGGCAACCCCACCCAGCGGGTCGACCCGACCGGAACGGCGAACTTCACCTGGGACAACGCCAGCCGGCTGGCCACCGCCGGTGATCCGGTGACGGGCCGTACCTGGACCTACGGCTATGACAACGCCGACCGGCTGACCAGCCAGACCTCCGCCGGAACGGTCAACAGCCAGGCCTACACCTACGACGCCATTGACCGCCTGGCCACCCACACGCTGAAGAACAGCGGCGGCACCCAGCTGGCGAAGATCACCTACGGGTGGGACAAGGACGACAACCTCACCTCCAAGGCCACTGTCGGCACGGCGGGCGCCGGGGCGAACACCTACGCCTACGACCGCTCCGGACGCCTGACCTCCTGGACCTCACCCAGCGCCACCACCGCCTACACCTGGGACGACGCGGGTAACCGTACGGGTGCCGGGTCCAAGACCTACACCTACGACGAACGCAACCGGCTGACCTCCGGCGACGGCGTCGACTACACCTACACCCCGCGCGGCACCACGGCGACCGAGACCAAGGCCGGCGTCACCCGCAACCTGGCCTTCGACGCCTTCGACCGCCTGGTCACCGACGGCGACGTCGGCTACGGCTACGACGCCCTGGGCCGGGTCACCTCCCGCACCAAGGCCGGCACCCAGCAGCGGTACGTCTACTCCGGCCTGACCAACGACATCGCCACCGTCACCGACGCCGCCGGAGCCGTCCAGGCCAAGTACGCCCGAGACCCCTCCGGCGGGCTGCTCGGCCTGCAGGAGGGCGGCACCACCGCCCTGGGCACCATGACCGACCTGCACGGCGACCTGGTGGCCACCTTCTCCGGCACCGCACTGGCCGACTCGGCGGCCTTCGACCCGTTCGGCCAGGTCACCCACCGCACCGGCGCCACCCGCGCACTGGGTTACCAGGGCGAGTACGCCGATCAGGACACCGGCAAGGTCAACATGCACGCCCGCTGGTACCAGCCCGGCACCGGCGCCTTCACCTCCCGCGACACCGCCACCCTCGACCCGGATCCGTCGGTCCAGGCCAACCGCTACACCTACGCCAACGCCGCCCCGCTCGCCGGGACCGACCCCACCGGTCACAGCACGGTGATCGAGACCGGAGGGGCCGGAGGAAGCAGGGGAGGCGGCTCCGGCTGGCAGGGAGCGGCCTCCACTCCCGCGGTGTCGAGCGGCTCGACCAGCTGGGATTGGGTGGCCCCCCCTATCGGCCGTAACGAGGTGTACTACGCCTACGGAGAAAACTGCTGCGTAACGTTCAACGGGACGAGCAAGGAGGACGTGGACTGGTACAACGACCGCTTCGGTGACTGGACGATTTTCCCGCTGTTCGACCGCGATGAGGCCATACGAATCGGCGTCATGGAGAACGGCAGGGAGATAGACCAGGCGAACTACTGGGATGCTCCTGAAGACGTGCGGATAGACTACATAAAGCACTGGACTCCGCAGCTGAAAGTGGGCCAGCTGGCCAACAACTGGGTGATGGCCGGAGGTATGCAATACCTTGAGCCCAAGAAAGTGGTCACAGCTCCGGGAAAGCCCACTTTCTACATGAGCTCCGCAGGAAAGATAAAATTCAGCAACTATGGATACTATCAGCCGCTTATTAAGTACAGCAAGGAGATCTCGACCGCTGCGCACCGCTGGAAGGTAAACAAAAATGCCTTGATGGCTGTCCTCATATACGAATATCAGGACCCTGAGGCGAAGGCGTCCTTGTCTGCTGCGGAAAAGGGTAAGTTCGCACGCAATCTCGCGGCGGGGGGTGTGTGGGCCGCGACGGGTGAAAACGGGTCTTACGGTATAGCTCAACTCGAGCCCAAGAAGGCCATGCTGGTGCTCAAGTATTTCTTTTCCGGAGGAAAGGCGGAAGCGGCTGCGAAGCTGACTCTGAAGGATCTCGCCTATGAGCTGATGATCCCGGAGAAATCTATAGAGTACGCGGCCATGTATCTGAAGTACTTGCACAACGAAATAACGGTGCATCCGAAGGGGGGTGCCGAGCGTCCTATCACCTGGAGGGAGGCGGCGATCGCCTACTGCGGATGTGCAGGGGTGACTTTTGACAAGAAGGGTGTGCTCCGGTGGTACAATTTCCAGAAATGGTACACCGATGACAAGCTCACCACGAGAGACAGGGGCGAGGCGTTCGCGCGTGCCAAGGCTATGTACGGATGGGCCTGGAGCGCCGGAACCGAGTACTGGTCCTGTGTCGAGCGTGGATGCAAGTAGCGGGCCGTACCTGAGTTCTCGGCGAGGGTAGAGGTTTTTCCTGATGCTTTCCTTCGGCGTCGTCAATAAAAGACGTGTGGCTCCGGTGATCAATCGCCTTCTCGCTTTTTCGCTTACTCTCCTTATGGTTTCGGGGTGTGGTACGCGCTGGTTTCCCGAGACGGTCAAGGTCGCCCCGGCAGTCGTCGACGAAGCGAGTGGCGTGGGAAGGAAAATAGTTCAGACCACAACGGGGCTGGTGTATGGAAACAGCACCTACAACACAGACATCTTGATATTGGATGTCGGTGCTCCGAGTTTCCAAGATGCGGTCAATGTAGCGCACGACCGTCTGCGCCTGCGCGGCTGGGTGACCAGCAAGAAGGGTGAGAGTGTGGTCTACATGCATTTAAAAAAAGAAGGGCGTGACAATACTCTTCTAATTGAGTCCTTGAAGTCGCTCGAGGAATACGGTGTGGCTCAGGAGGCGCAGGTGGTGAAAGCAATCAAGGCTGATCAGGCCAAGTCAGGCACATATATAGTCCTGGCGCTCACCCCCTCCGACTGAAGGTCAAATGGCGCGATCTTCGCGTGACTCGATGGCGGCTTTCCATGGTAACTTCCAATTCATTCAATGAAGCGGTGGCATGTGAAGTCGACCTGACGGATTATTCCTTCGTGTGTCCGTCGTGGCACTTTCCTTGACGCCGAGTATGGGTGCGGCGGGTCGTTCGGACAATGTCCGGCCCGCCGCACCCACTCGTGTCCTCGTGATCCTTGACGGAACCGGTCGGATGAATGGTGGTTCGTTTTCCGGAGAAGGCACCCCCTTCACGGTGGTCACGGTGCTTCGTGAAGCGTTCGGTGGCAAACGCTGAGATCAGGCTCGCGAAGTGACTATTCATCTCCGCTCTTACCCGCCAGGTGCCGCATCCTGTTTCAGGACGCCTCTCAGTCCACGACCGTGCCGCAGGTGATGTTGATCGCCGTTTCTGTGACGGTGCAGGGCCGGTAGGAGGCGACGAAGACGGCCGCGTTGCCGGCGTCGCCGCCCGTCCGGTGAGGGTCCGGCTGGCAATGTCGCGTTCGATGGCCTCGCGCTGGTCGAAGCCCACGGGGATCGACTCGGGTATGCCGCCGGTCCGCAAGGTGACGACGCGGACGCCGTGCCGTCCCAGCTCCGAGGCCAGCTGCGTCGCTCCCGTATGCCTGGCCGTCACCGTGATGGGCTCGCCGTCTCCTCTCTCCCGGCGAGGACCCGCCGCCCGTGGGACGGTCACGCCCGTGCCGAGGCCGAACGGCTGAGCCGCGCCTGGAGCGGATGGACCGTCCTGTACGGCCCCGGCAGCCGTCGTTTCTACGCGGTCGCGTCCTGGCCTGCGCCTGAGCCCGTGGTCCTCGACGACCGCACCCCCGACGGCCTCGAGGCCCGGATGCGGGAGACGGAAGCGGTCATGATCGCCCGGTACGGAGCCCTCACCGCCGCCGACGGCGGCCTCCGCACCCCCTGAAGCAGGCGCGGCGGCGTCCTTCCCCGGCGCGCCGCCGCGCCGTACGGGGTGCGGCTCGGGAAGCAGGGGTCCCGGGCCGCACTCCATTTGTCTTCCCGGACGGCGGGGGAGTGGGCCGTTCTTCGTCCGCGCGCCAAGCCGGAGGATTGTCCCCGTCCAAGATATCTGTTAGATATATCTGGCAGAGAGAAGGAGGGATCGATGGCGCGGCGAAGCCAGACGGAGACGGCGATCCTGGGGGCACTGAGCATGCAGCCGATGACGGCCTATGCGCTGCGGGAGGCCATCCGGGACGTGCTCGGGCATTTCTGGAGCGAAAGCTTCGGGCAGATCTATCCGACACTCGGCGCCCTCGAACAGCAGGGGCATGTGGAACGCCGCGAGGGGCCACGGGCGGGCTCGTCGACCTTCGTCATCACCGAGTCCGGCACCACACGCCTGCGTGAGCTGCTGAGTGAGCCGATCACGACGGTGCCTCCACGGAACGGCCTCCTGCTGCGTCTGTTCTTCGGCCGGACCCTGGGCGCGCAAAAGTGCCGGGAACTGCTGCTTGAGGCGAAGGCGGACGCCGGACGGAGCCTGGCCGAATACGACGGCCTGGCCCGCACGCTCTCCGTGGAGGAGGAGGGCTCCCCGGACCTGCCGTACACCCTGATGACCATCTCCGCCGGCAGGCACAGTGCCGAAGCCGTCATCGCCTGGGCCGACGAAGCCCTCGCCCTGCTCGAAGACACCCCCGCGAACGGAGAATCACAATGACCACGTCGGCCGATCCCACGGACGTCGCGGAGCGGCGCCGTCCGGTCTCGCGCCTCCGCGCCCGGATCAACTTCGCCGTCTTCTCGGCCGTCACCATCGGCGGCGGCTGGCTCTTCGCCGCCCTTGACCGGGCCACCGGGCAGATCACCGGCGCCGGGAGCGTGACCTCCACGAGCGGCGGCACGAACGGGCAGGGACTGTGGCTCGTCGTCCCGGCACTGACCGCGCTCGCTCTCCACTTCCTCAGCCGGGACGGCGCGGGACCCCTGGGGCTCACGTTACGGTTCGCGGACCGGACCCGCTGGTTCGCGTTCGTGATGGTGCTCTCCCCGATCGCGATCGCCGTCTCGGTGGCGGGGGCGACGGCCACCGGCGCCGCGACGTTCTCCCTCACCCCGCGCGCGGGCGAACCGGCTCTCCTCACCGCCTTCGCCACCACGCTCGGCTTCCTGCTGGTCAAGAACCTGCTGGAGGAGTTCATCTTCCGCGGCTACGGCACGCGTACCGCGATGGCTCTCGGTCTGCGCGGCGTCGCCCCACATGTACTCATCGGGCTGGTCTGGGGGCTATGGCATGTTCCGCTGTACACGGTCTGGATGTCCCAGGCCGACTTCCGCCAGACCACGACACTGCCGTGGGCGTGGTACCTGCCGACCCTCCTCGTAGGCACCGTGGCGCTGGCCGTCCTCTACGGTGAGATCCGCATGTGGACCGGTTCGATCTGGCCCGGTGTGGTGCTTCACACGGTCGACAACGCGCTCATCACCCCGCTCCTGCTCAACGGTCATCTGAGCTTCGAGGGGCGCGGCGACACACTGTTCGGTCTCGCCCCGAACTCGGTCATCTCGGTCCTTCTCTTCGGCGGCACAGGACTCGTCCTTCTCCACTGGCGGAGTCGGATCCGGTGGGCGCCGTCGTCGCACCGGTCGTCTCGGGGGAGCGGAGGTGATCGTCGGTAGGCTCGCGCCATGTCTCAAACGCCCGGACCGTCGACCGGTCCCATCACCGCGGACGATGTCGAGCAGGCCGTCCGGCTGGCGGCGACCACCCTGCGCGAAGCGCTCGCGGCGGACTGGGACGCCAAGGCCGGATCCCTGCGGTGGAGCTGCTGGGAGACCGTCGAGCACCTCGCCGACGACCTGTTCTCCTACGCCGCCCAGCTGGGACCCCGGACGCCCCCACTGGACGACCACGTCCCGTTCGTGTGGACCCGTCAGAAGCCGGAGGGGCCGGCGAATGTGATCTTCGCGGAGCGCCGCCTCGGGCCCGCCGGACTGCTGCAGGTGCTGGAGGCCAGTGGCGCCCTGCTGGTCGCCATGGTGCGCACCGCCTCACCCGAGACCCGTGCGTTCCACATCTTCGGGGTGGCCGACCCGGAGGGCTTCGCGGCCATGGGTCTGGTGGAAACCCTGGTGCACACCCACGACGTCGCCGAGGGTCTCGGCGTCACCTGGGAACCGCCCGCCGACCTGTGTGCCCGGGTCCTGACCCGCCTGTTCCCCGACGCGCCCGCGGACACCGACCGCTGGCACACCCTGCTGTGGGCCACCGGCCGCTCGGAACTCCCCGGCCGCCCCCGCCTCACCTCCTGGCGCTGGTACGGCGCCCCCCGATCCACGGGCATGCCGTAGGCGGTGTCCCGCGTACCGATGCTCGGCACGGAACATCGCGCCGCCGAACGGTTCTGAGGCCAATCCCGGTTCCTTCACGAGTGGCCTGGTGCTTCATGCCGTCCGGGGCGGACGGCATGATTGTGCCCGCGCATGACCAAGAACGAAGAGAAGTCAAGAGGACGAAAAAGTGATCTTCACCACTTGAAGATCGAGTTTGTTTTATTTGTTATTTATGTAGATCTTGTTCGTTGGAACGACGCATGTATACCTTCTGATCGTCTATCGATTTGCATGCCCTTAACCGCCACCTTTATCCCTTGCGAAGCTCTCCCCTGGGATGGGGTGAAGCGGTCTTTCGGCATGCGCGGCGAGGGTTCGGAAGGTGACGGCGTATGCGCCGGAATTTGTCATGCTCGCATTCGACTCGCTGGAAGGTGGTGCCGCTGATAGCGGCCCTTCCAGGGTTATTACTGATTTCCGCGACACCCGGGATTGCCGCCACCGGCGCGGTGCGGATCTCGGCGCCGCGACCAGTCACGCCCAAGCAGCTGACCGGGTCGGCCAAGGGGTTCCCCTCCCTGGTGAAGACCGAGGAGACGACCACCACGGTAGACGGCAAAGGCTGGAAGGCCATCGCTCCAGGCCAACCGCTACACCTACGCCAATGCCGCGCCGCTCACCGGCACCGACCCCACCGGCCACAGCACGGTGATCGAGACCGGAGGGGCCGGAGGAAGCAGGGGAGGCGGCTCAGGCTGGCAGGGAGCGGCCTCCACTCCGGCGGTGTCGAGCGGCTCGACCAGCTGGGATTGGGTGGCCCCCCCTATCGGCCGTAACGAGGTGTACTACGCCTATGGGGAAAACTGCTGTGTGACGTTCAACGGAACCACCAAGGCGGATCGGGAATGGTACAACCAAAACTTCGGCGAGTGGACACTGTTCCCGCTATTCTCGCGTGAGGAAGCCCAGAGGCTGGGTCTCATGGAGAACGGTAGGGAGATAGAGGGCGTCTGAAAAGCTGGCGTTTGCGTAACTGCCCGGCTGTCTGCCGGTGTGCGTTGCTGGGCGTGGGAGGCCCCCATGCCCGACCCCCGACGCCCCTATCCAACCGATCTCACCGACGCCGAATGGGCACTGCTGGAGCCGCTGATTCCCGCCCCCAAGTACGGCGGCCGCCCGGCGGTGCACGCCCGCCGGGAGATCGTGAACGCGATCTCCTACTGGCTGCGGGCCGGCTGCGCCTGGCGGCTGCTGCCGCACGACTTCCCACCGTGGCAGACGGTCTACCACTACTGGCGCCAATGGCGGATCGCCCGCCTGTGGGAAGAGGCCCTGGCCGTGCTGCGCGAGCAGGAACGCCTCGGTCAGGGCCGCGATCCCACACCAAGCGCCGGGATCACCGACAGCCAGAGCGTGCGCGGCACCGAACGAGGCGGCCTGCACGGCTACGACGGCGCCAAGAAGGTCCTCGGCGTCAAGCGGCACCTGCTGGTCGACACCCTCGGCATCGTGCTGGGCGCCTGCGTGAGCCCGGCCAACGCCGATGATCGGGACGGCGCGATGGTGGTGCTGTCGCGCAGCATCGACCGCTTCCCGCGGTTGCACCACGTGTGGGCCGATCAGGGCTATCGCGGAATCCGGTTCATCGGCTGGGCGCAGGAGGCGCTCGGGGTGACGGTGCAGATCGTGGTGCGCCGCGACGGCGGCATGCGCTCCACCTGGGCCAGGAACGACGCACCGCCGCGCGAGGTACCGCGCATCGGGGTGATCCCGCGCCGCTGGGTCGTGGAGCGGACCTATGCCTGGCTGGGCCGCTATCGACGGCTGTCGCGCGACTACGAGTACCTGATCACAACCTCTGAGAACGTCATCTACACGGCCACCTGCATGCTGCTCCTGCACCGTCTCGGAGCGCAGCGATCATGACTTTTCAGACGCCCTCTAGACCAGGCGAACTACTGGGACGTCCCCGAAAAAGTGCGGATGGACTACATAAAGCACTGGACTCCGGAGATGAGCGCCAAGGATCTTCTTGTCCAGTGGACGCTGTACGGGGGAATGAAAAAATACGAACCCCAGAAGGTGACGGTGACGGCGGGTGGAGTCTCTTACTATCAAAGCTCTATAGGAAAAGTAAAGATCACAAACTATGGTGAATACGGCCACCTTCTCAAATATTGGAAGGTCATCCGTCAGGCCGCAGACAATCATCATATCGATAGGAATGTCTTTCTGGCCGTGCTCATATACGAGAGCAGTGGCTGGGAGAATAAGATGGGCAAGCTGGGGCAGAATGCGGCGGAGTCGTACGAGATTCTCCTCAAGAGCGGGAAGATGGAAAACGCCTCCATTGGGATCGCTCAGATGGAGGTTTATAAGGCGCGAATAATGCTGGACAAGTACTACTCGAAGGAGCGGGACTGGAAGCATGCGAAGGCCAAGACCATCTCGGATGAGCTCTTCAAAAATCCGGAGAGGGCCATTCATCTGGCGGCTGCATGGATGCGGTATCTGAAGGAGAACATAAAGTATAAGGTGTACGAACAGGGAAGGTGGGAGAATCAAAGTACACAAAGGCGAAGTGGGTGGACCACCAGCTCACTGACATGGAGGCCGCCCGCGCCTACTGCGGATGCTCGGGGGTGACCGTGATAAACGGCGAGCTTAAATACAGTAAGTTCGAAAGCTGGATGAAAGGTTATGGGCTCAAGAGCGGGAACGCTGAGGTAGGGCGGAAACGTAGGGCGGAGATAGAGGGATACGTGTACGGGGAAGTGGCCAAAGAGTTCTGGGATTGTGCCCCAAACTGCAAATGACATGAGGCGGTGTTCGCAAGAAAATGCTCTTGATCAGAGACGAGAGTGTGCGACGAGTCGGCCGCCTCCTCGGTATGACTGTGGTTCTCCTTAGCGCACACCTCCTTATCTCGGGATGCGGGGTGTTCTACGGGAAGACACAAGTCGCTCCGGCTGTTCTCGACGAGGTACGTGGCATCGGCAAGGTGCTGGGAGAGGCCACCGACGAAGGGGACTACGGAGCGGGGATCGAAGTCACGAACTTGCTCGTCATCGACGTCGGGGGTGTGAACGGCCACGATGCGTCCAGTAAGGCCGGCGATCTCCTGCGTGACCGCAAATGGGTGGTCGTCAGGCAGGTGGCTCCCGACGGGGTCGAGATGAGGTCGACTGTTTGGAAAGGCGTGTACCTGGATTTCCAGCCGTTCTACCCCGAGGAACGCCGTACCTATCCGGATGAGATCAATAAAGCGATCAAGGCGTCGGCCAGGCCGGAGACGCTTCTGATCGTGAGCCTGGATCAGACCTGACGATCAGTCGGAGCTTCCCGTCCACCGGGCTGCCCCGCCGTCCGACTCTTTCGGCCCTCTCCGGCCGGAGCACGATGATCAGGACAGCGGTGGCGGTCCGGAAGGGAGGAGCAAGCGTCGGATCAGGTCCGGATCGCAGGGAGGGCCAATCGGGTGGGGAGTCGCTGACGCGGATGCCCGATCCGTAGGTCCTGCGGAAGCAGTTCGTCATGCCGTTTCCGGTGACCGTCCAGGGCCAGGCCTGGTCGGTTACCGGAGAGGGAGCATTCCAGGGGTGGCCGACGGCCGACTCGGGCTACTACGAATGGCGCCCCCGCCCTGCTTCGGTGATCGCCCAGCGGTGTGACCGTCTCAAGACGCTCATCATGAGCATCTTCACCGACAGCCATGCAACCTACGGCTATCGGCGTGTGCATTCGCGTCTTCGCCCGCCTCGGCGCCCCGGGACAGCCACGGCCCGCCGGACGCCGTCCGGGTGGGAAACGCGCGGCGGCCGGGGCCGGCAGGCTGACAGGGGCGGCGGTCGAGACCCGGCGATCGGGAGGACACGCGGCGGGCAGGGGTCGTGGCCGGAAGGACGCACGGTTGAGAGAGGGCGTGCCAGGTGGGACACCTGGCAGGCAGGGGCCGGGAGGGTCAGTTGCCCAGGGGGATCTTCTCCTCGGGGGTGGGGGAGGGCTTCTTGGGGGGCTTCTCCGTCGGGACGGGCTTGCCCGCGCACAGGGTTGAGCACTTGGGGGCGGCTCCGACCTGGTTCATCACGGTCCGCATCTCCTCGGCGGGCGACAGGGTGCGGTTGCCGTCCAGCCAGGCGTCCAGGTAGTTCCACGGCTTGACCATGCCGCGCCGTACCCACCAGAGCGAGGAGTCGGTCTTCCAGGAGATCGCGAAGTAGAGGTTGCTCGCGGTCGAGCGGGCGTTGCCGGAGTTGCCGACCTGGCCGAGGAGCTGACCGGCGCTGACCCGCGTGCCCGGCTTGATGCCCGGGGTGACCTTGTCCAGGTGGCCGCCGAGATAGCGCACCCCGTCGTCGCCGATGATGGTGACGAAGCGACCCTCCCGGTCGACGCCTCGGTCGGTCGAGGGCTTCCACCGGTTGTTGGCGTTGACCTCGTCGACCACTCCGCTCACCGGGGAGACGAACGAGCATCCCTTGCCGGTCCAGATCGTGGTCTTCGGCAGCACGAGCAGCCTGCTCTCGTAGGTCACCCTGCAGTCCTTCACCGGGAAGGCGTAGGTGAACTTCGAGAGCTTCGGCGGCGGGACCTGCACCGGGTCCTCGCCCACCGGTCGCGTCACGCTCACCTGCGCCGCGGGTGTCGGGGACGGCGTCGGAATCGTCGCCGTGATCGCCCCGGGTTCGGCGGCCGCAACCTCGGCCGCGGGGGGAAGCGTGCTGATGCCCGCGACCCCGCCCGGGGACGCGCAGGCCCCGGTGACGAGCAGCGCGCCCGTCACCACGGTCAGTCGTGCTATATGCCCCGATCGCATGATCTCCACCAGGCTAACGTTATCGAGAATCAGCCTTTACCTTTGTAACCGACCTTCCGATTGGTCATGACCTGTTTGGGAAAGTCGGTGCTCCATTCTGTCGGGCGCCAAGCTGTCGGAGGACCGGACTAGACTCGCGGCGTGGCAGGCCGGATCAGTGACGAGGACATCGCGCTCGTGCGGGAGCGCTCACCGATCGCGGACATCGTGGGTGAGCACATCCAGCTCCGCAACGCGGGCGGCGGCAACCTGAAGGGGCTGTGCCCCTTCCACGACGAGAAGAGTCCCTCCTTCAACGTCACCCCCACCCGCGGCTACTGGTACTGCTTCGGATGTGCCGAGGGCGGTGACGTCATCACCTTCGTCCGTCGGCTTGAGCACCTGTCGTTCGGCGAGGCCGTCGAACGACTGGCGAACCGCGCGGGCATCCACCTCCGCTACGAGCAGGGCGGTTACGTCCCCGGGCGCGAGCAGGGGGAGCGCAGCCGCCTCATCGAGGCGCACAGGGCGGCGGCGGAGTTCTACGCCGCGAAGCTGGCGAGCCCCGAGGCCATGATCGGGCGCAAGTTCCTGTCCGAGCGCGGGTTCGAGCGGGCCGACGCGGAGCATTTCGGGGTCGGCTACGCGCCCGCTGAGTGGGAGGCGCTCTCCCGGCACCTGATGGGCAGGGGCTTCACCTCCGCCGAGCTGATCAAGGGCGGCCTGGCGAAGGAGGGGCGGCGAGGGCCGATCGACCGGTTCCGCGGCAGGCTCGTCTGGCCGATCCGCGACATCACCGGCGATGTGATCGGCTTCGGCGCGCGCAAGCTGAACGACGCCGAGGACGGCCCGAAATACCTCAACACCCCGGAAAGCCCGCTCTACAAGAAGAGCGAGGTCCTCTACGGGGTCGACCTGGCCAAGCGGGAGATCTCCAAGCGGTCCCAGGCCGTGATCGTCGAGGGATACACCGACGTGATGGCCTGTCACCTGTCGGGGGTGCCGACGGCGGTGGCCACCTGCGGCACCGCGTTCGGCCAGGAGCACATCAAGGTGCTGCGGCGGCTGCTGCTCGACCAGTCGGGCTCACAGGGTGAGGTGATCTTCACCTTCGACGGCGACGCGGCGGGGCAGAAGGCGGCGCTGCGTGCTTTCGCCGACGAGCAGAAGTTCGTCACCCAGACCTTCGTCGCCGTCCAGCCGGACGGTCTCGATCCGTGTGACCTGCGCGTCACGCGCGGCGAGGCCGCGGTGCGGGACCTGATCGCGAGCCGTGAGCCGCTGTTCGCGTTCGCCATCCGCAGTGTGATCTCCCGCTACGACGTCAGCACGAACGAGGGCAGGCTGTCCGCGCTGGACGCCGCGGCGCCGATCGTGGCCGGGATCAAGGACAGGGCCCTGCGCCAGCTGTACGGCGTCGACCTCGACCGCTGGCTCGGCTTCAACAACGAGCGGTTCGTGATGGACCGGATCGCCGAGGTCTCCGTCAACGCCCAGCCGGCGGCCCAGAGCCAGGCGCGCGCACAGCGGCCCTCTGGGCCGCGCAAGGTCGCCGAGCTGACCGACCCGGGAGTGCGGACAGAAGCCGAGGTGCTGAAGCTGGCCGTGCAGCGTCCCGCGTTGCTCGGCCCCGGCTTCGAGGCGATCGGCGCCGAGGCCTTCACGCTGCCCGAGCACGTCGCGCTGCACAAGCTGATCGTGGACGCGGGCGGTACGGCCGCGGCGGGCCCGGGCGGGCGAGAGTGGGTCGACCGGCTGCTCGCCGGGGTCACCGACACCATGCGCCCCGTGGTCACCCGCTTCGCCGTCGAGGAACTGCGCGCCGACCTGGCCGACGAGGAGCGGTACGCCTCCGCCATGCTCGCCGCCCTCGAGCTCATCTCGGTCGCGCGGGCGATCGAGCAGCTGAAGTCGCGGATGCAGCGGACCAACCCCGTCGAGGAGCAGCAGGAGTACAACCGGCTGTTCGCCGAGCTGGTCGCGCTGGAGCAGCAGCGGCGTGTGCTGAAGGAACGTGCGTCGGGAAGCTGATCACGTAATTGACTTTAATTTCCATGTCGCGATTCGACCAAACCCCAATAAGGTCTCGGTTTGATAATGATCGCGCTCTTACCTTCGGTGACAAAAATAGGTCTGCCATTTAGGGGACTGAATACAGCAGACTGTCTCCCGTGGGTGCATCGGTGCTGCCAAGTGGGCCGCCATCGGTAGACCAGGTGGCCGACCTCGTCGCGAAAGGAAGAGAGCGCGGAAGCGTCACGGTCGATGACGTCGCCGCCGCTCTCGACAAATCCGAGCTGCCGTCGGACGCGCTTGAACGCGTCGTGCGGATGCTCGCCGAGCACGGAGTGGAGGTTCTTGAGCCTCAGGGCGACGAGGATACCGTCCGGTCCGATGAGGAGGATGTCGGTAAAAGAGCCCCGACCAGCGATCTGGTCCGCATCTACCTGCGGGAGATCGGCCGGGTGCCCCTGCTCACGGCCGAAGAGGAGGTGGAGCTCGCCAAGTGCATCGAAGCCGGGCTGTTCGCCGAGGACAAGCTGACCAGCGTTGTCTCGCGGCTGGCGTTCCCGGAGTTCAAGGAGCTCGTGTGGGAGGGCACACGGGCCAAGCAGCGCCTGATCGAGGCCAATTTGCGGCTCGTCGTCTCCATCGCCAAAAGGTATGTGGGGCGCGGGATGCTGTTCCTGGATCTCATCCAGGAGGGCAACCTCGGGCTCATCAGGGCGGTCGAGAAATTCGACTACACCAAGGGATACAAGTTCTCCACGTATGCCACGTGGTGGATTCGCCAGGCGATCACACGGGCCATCGCCGACCAGGCGCGCACCATTCGCATCCCGGTGCACATGGTCGAGACGATCAACAAGCTGGTCCGCGTCCAGCGGCAGCTCCACCAGGACCTCGGCCGCGAGCCCGCCCCCGAGGAGATCGCCCTGGAGATGGACCTCCCGATCGACCGCGTGATCGAGATCCAGCGCATCGCGCAGGAGCCGGTCTCGTTGCAGTCGCCCATCGGTGAGGAGGACTCCGACCTCGGTGACTTCATCGAGGACGCGGACGCGGTCGTGCCGATGGAGGCCGCGGCCTTCATCATGTTGCAGGACCAGCTCGACGACATCCTCGCGACGCTGTCCGAGCGGGAGCAGCGCATCATCCAGCTGCGCTTCGGTCTCGCGGACGGACACCCCAGGACGCTGGAGGAGGTCGGCCGGGAGTTCGGCGTGACGCGGGAGCGCATCCGGCAGATCGAGTCCAAGACGCTGGCGAAGCTGCGTCACCCGACCCGGGCCCAGATGCTCCGCGACTATCTCGACTGAACGTCCCCGTACGGCGGAGGCCCCCGGAAACAGCTCGTCCCGGGGGCCTCCGCCGTACCCGCGGGCTGTTCCCCGCTCAGCGGCCGGGATGTCTCCCGGGGCGCCGGGGCTCGCGATGTTTTGCCGAAAGCGGTGGATTCGAGGAGCTTCCTCCCCGCCCTCTCCCGGGGACGAGGTGGCGATCGTCATCAGGATCGGCACGTCGCCGAGGCTGTGACGTGCGATTAAAGGATTATGGATGCTCCACGAAGACATCCAGGAGCGTCCATGCCCGCTGTCCTCCGTTCCGTCGCGTCCTGCGGCCTTCTCGCCCTCGTCCTGACCGCGTGCGGTTCGACCGGTGCCGGAGGCGGCGCCGGTGCCGACGCCAATGCCGGTGTCCCCCGGGACGCCCCGGCCCTCGGCGGGTACGTCGCGCAGGAGGGGCTGGAGGCCGCGCGTGTGGTCAAGGAGTACCGGACCTACGCAGAAGACCAGACCTACGACACCATCAAGAGAACCGCGCGTTTCGTCGAGGCGCTGAAGAACGGCGAGGTGAAGAAGGCCAAGGCCCTGTACGCGCCGAGCCGGATCGGCTGGGAGAGCATCGAACCGGTCGCGGAGGCGTTCCCCGACATCGACGCCAAGGTGGACGCACGCGAAACCGACCTCGAAATGGGGCAGACCTGGACGGGCTGGCACCGTCTGGAGAAGGCGCTGTGGCAGGCGCCGGAGACGATCCGGCAGGAGGCCGTGTACGGCGACACCCTGTTGGCCGACCTCAGCAGGCTCAGGGCTGTGCTGCCCCGCGTGGAGATCACCGTGGCCTCCATGGCCGCCGGGGCCAAGGAACTGCTCGACGAGGTGGCGACCGGCAAGGTGACCGGTGAGGAGGAGGCCTTCTCACACACCGATCTGTGGGACTTCAAGGGCAATCTGGAGGGCGCGTTCAAGGTCTACCAGCTCCTGCGGCCGGTGGTGCAGCAGCGGGACGCCGGGCTCGCCACCACCCTGGACACCGAGTTCGCCGACCTGAAGACCCTCCTCGCCAAGCATGCCAGGGGTGAGGGGTTCGTTCTCTACACCGACCTCTCCAGGGAGCAGGCCAAGGAACTCGCCGACGCCCTCAACGCCCTGGCCGAGCCGCTGTCCGGCCTCGCCGCGGTCACCTCCGGCTGACCCGTCCCCCGGACGCGGTTCCCGGGATTTCCGGAAGAGAGGCCTGCCCTGTCTCACAGGGCCTGCCAGGGGGCCGGTACCGGGGACACGGGACGAGGTCGCGGGCCTGGCCGTGACGATGAACCAGATTCGATCGTTTCTTCAGGACGGACGTGGCGAGGGCCAGGGAGGCGGGTGGCGCGGGTCTCGGCCTGGCCATCGTGGCCGAGATCGCCCGCAGGCATCACGTCCAGGTCGAGGTGGGCGACTCGCCCGGAGGCGGGGCGTTGTTCCGTGTCCGGTTCCCCCGGCACGCCGGATGATGCCCGGCACCGGGCACGGTGGTCACACGCCTTTCCCCCGTGCTGTGGTGCCGTCCGGGCGTGACCGGGGGAGCGCACGAGATCATCGCTCAGTAGCCGCCCTCACCTCCAGCGCCTCCGCCGCCCCCGCCTCCGCTACCGCCGTCACCGCCGTTGCCGCCGTCACCGCCGTTGTCACCGTCACCGCCGCCGCCGCCGTTGCCACCGGTGCCGCCACCGCCGCCTCCACCGTTGCCGCCGCCACCGCAGCCCTTGGCGCCTCCTTGGCCGTTCTGCCCGTCCTGGCCATTCCAGGTGTGCTGATCGCCGTGCCCGTCCTGCCCGTCCTGCCCGTCCTGTCCGTCCTGTGGGTGATTCTCAGACAGCCCCTTCTGCTCGTTTTGCTCGTTTTCCTGCCCCTGGCCCCCTCGGCCTCCCCGACCCCCCTGGTCGCCCTGACCGTTCTCGCCGTTCTCGCCGTGCTCGTTCTGCCAGCCCTGGTCGCACTCCTCGTTCTGCGGGTTCTGTCCGTCCTGCCGCCGGCCCTGCTCGTTGGGGGTGGCCGGAGCGGTCGTGGTCCCGGTGTCGGGTGTCTGGGGTGGGGGAGTGTCGGCGCTGGCCGCGGAGAACGCGGCCACCGTCCCTCCTGCGGTGGCGAGGGATAGCGCCCCAATCATGATTTTCCGCTTTATATCCATGAATGCCCCCTTTGGGGTTTTCTGCCCGATGGCGACCATCGACACTCCCAAGGTGCGCGCGGAGGCGGACGAGGCGGAAACGGCTCTCAGTGGCCGTTAAGCCTGCCGGGGTCCGTGTGAGGCAGACGGAACGACTGTCCGGGGCGGCGTGTCCGAAGCGGGCCAACTGACGCGTCGAAAGCATGCAGAGGGGGCGAAGCACTGTTCTCTCCACGAATACAGGCGCAGACTGGGCGAATGGAAGGCCGGTCGGCAGTGGACGACGCCGCGCTTGGGCGTGAGGCGTGGTCCGTGCTCGACGCGAACCGCGCGGGGGCCGCGACCGTGCCCGCGCCGGGCCTCTATCCGCACCAGTGGAACTGGGACTCGACCTTCGTCGCCATCGGCGTGTCCCGCTGTGACACCCGCAGGGCGGGGACGGAACTGCTCAGCCTCCTGGCCGGGCAATGGCGTACCGGCATGGTGCCCCACATCGTCTTCCAGCAGGGCCGCGCCGACGCCTACTTCCCCGGTCCGTCCGTCTGGTGTTCCCAGAACCATCCGGACGCCCCCACCGGAGTGCTCACCTCAGGGCTGACCCAGCCGCCCCTGCACGCCCTGGCCGTCTGGTGGATGTGGCGACATGCGAAGGACCGTGAGGAGGCGCGGGCCCTCGTCCGCGAGCTGTACCCCATGCTGGTGGCCCAGCACGACTATCTCGCCGCGAGCAGGGACCTGGGCGGAGGAGGGCTGGCCGCGATCGTTCATCCCTGGGAGTCGGGAATGGACGACAGCCCCGTGTGGGACGCCCCGCTGGACGCTTTGACCCCGGTTCCCCAGGCCTACCGGCGCGAGCCGTTCCCCGACCATCCCCTCAACGGCCACCACGACCGCTACGTCTGGCTGGCCCTGCGCTACCGCGACTCCGGCTACGACGCGGCCTACCTGCGCGAGGAGCACCCGTTCGCGGTCGAGGACCCGATGTTCAACGGCATCTGGCTCGCCTCGTGCCAGGCGCTCGCCGAGCTGGCCCCGCTGGCCGGAGCCGACCCGGGGCCGCACCGGGAGGCGGCAGAGCGGATCCGGGCCGCGCTGCTGGAGCGGCTGTGGGCCGGTGATGCCTTCCACGCCCTGGACCTGCGCGCCGGACGGCTCAGCCCGGTCTGCACCGTGGGCTGCTTTGGGCCGATGCTCGACCCCGGTCTGCCCGCGGACCGGGTGGCGAAGCTGGTGAGCGTGCTGGAGTCGGCCCGGTTCATGGGAGCCGCCGGATATCCCGTGCCGAGCTGCGAGATCCGCGCCTCCCAGTTCGATCGGTCCCGCTACTGGCGGGGGCCGTCCTGGGTGAACACCAACTGGCTGCTGCGGCAGGCGGCGGTCGTGCACGGGCTGACCGGCCTGGCGCGGCTGCTCGGCGCCTGCACCCTGCGCCTGGTACGGCAGTCGGGCTTCAGGGAGTGCTTCGACCCCTTCGACGGCAGCGGCAGAGGCAGTCGGGACTTCTCCTGGTCGGCCGCGCTCACCCTCGACCTGCTCGCCGATAACGTGGAGAAATGAAGCTCTTCAACCGGATGCCCGCCGAGGTCCGCGCGGCCGTCGTGCCGACCGACCGGGTGCTCACCTACGCCGAGGGGCCGGACGGCTACGTGATCGCGACCGACAAGGCGCTCTACCTGGGCGGGATCAGGCTGCCATGGTTCCAGGTCGATCGAGGTGTATGGGACGAGGAGGGGCTGACGGTCGTCACCACGGCGGGTGAGACCCATCGGGTGCTGCTGCCCGAGCCGGGACGGATTCCCGAGGCGGTGCGGGAGCGGGTGACCGCCTCGATCGTGGTCAGTCAGTACGCCCCGCTGGACGTCCGCGGGGGAGTGCGCCTCGTGGCGAGGAAGACCGACGGCGACCGGCTGATCTGGGAGTTCGTCTTCGACTCCGGGATGGATCCGCAGGACCCCGGCCTGCGCGCCCTCGCCGAGCAGGCCCTGGAGGAGACGCGCCGCAGCTTCGGCGTCTGAGGGCGAGTCCGAGGGCGCGTCCGAGGGCGAGTCTGAGGGCGGGGAAGACGGCTCCAATGGTTCCGGGCATGCTGAGATGCCTGGGGTGCTGTGAGGCGTCTGAGAGTGAGGTGACGCCCGGATCGGGCTCGCCGGTCTACGGATGTCCATCGACACGTGAAAGGCCCCCGAGGAGGCCTTTCCGCGGCCGATGCGGCTAATGAGGGGTGACGGCTCGTTCGTCTTCTGGCCAGCCGGTGCCTGTCTCGTCGTGCTTGTCGGCCTGCCAGTCGTCGTGTGACTGCAGGAACGGCAACCGATTCCTGGCCACGTGGGTCACCTTCGTCTTGGCCACGTCGGTGACCTGGGAGACCCGGGCGCCGACCAGGCCTGCGGCCTCCTGGACGGCCGGGCTGTCCGAAACCCGGTGGGCCATCCGCTTGAGCTGCTCGTAGCGTTCCCGGCCCGCGCGGCTCCCAAGGACGTAGCCAACCGCGAGACCTACACCGAACATCAGTCGGTAACGCATCTCCACCTCCACAACCGTCCTTGGCGGGACCCTACCCACGGATCACGAGTTGTCTCGGACCTACCCCGGAGTATCGATGCGACACACACTCCCGGAGTGCGCTAATCTATTCCTGCGCCGCAAGGAGCGGGGGGAAACGCCCCGGCCGACCAGCGCAAAGCACGATCCCGTGTAGCTCAATCGGCAGAGCAGCCGGCTGTTAACCGGCAGGTTATAGGTTCGAGTCCTATCGCGGGAGCCATATCGAAGGCCCCGGGAGCCCAGCTCCCGGGGCCTTCGCCGTCTCATGTCCTATTTAGCGGACAAATTCCCGTGAATCACGGAAAATGGGGGGCGTTGCGTCCCGTGTCACCATGCTCGCGCTCGGTGACCTGGGCGCCGCTGCCGCGGATCACAGCGATCACAGTGGGGTTAGGGACACTGTGCTGAGGGAACCGTGCCGCCCGGAACGGCATGTCGTACCCGTGAGTCGTATATGGATGGTCTTTCTGTGCCGACTTGGCCGAGGTCCTGGCGTCATGCGCAGGAAAAGGAACAAGGTGTCCGAACGGGGGTTTATGAGGGGATCTACCAGGAAGCTCATGAGAAGGTGCCCGAGCGGCCGGCGGCACCGGCGGACGTGACGGCGGCGGCCGAGGAGTACCTGAGGCTGTTCCACGCGGAGAATCCGGAGGCGGGCCCGATGCGGTCACGGCTGCGCGAGGTGCGGGTCGAGATCGCGAGGACGGGGACGTACACGCACACGCCGGACGAGCTCACCTTCGGCGCCCGGGTGGCCTGGCGGAACAGCGGCAGGTGCATCGGGCGGCTCTACTGGAGGTCGCTGCGGGTGCGCGACCGGCGCCGGGTGAGCACGGCAGAGGGAGTCGCGGTCGAATGCGTGAACCACCTCCGAGAGGTCACGTCGGGGGGCAGGATCCGGCCGACGATCACGGTGTTCGCCCAGGACCGCCCCGGGGTTTCCGGGCCGAGGATCTGGAACGAGCAGCTCATTCGCTACGCCGGATACGCGATGGACGACGGCTCCGTCGTCGGCGACCCGCGTTACACGGACTTCACCACGATGGTGCGCAAACTCGGCTGGAAGGGCGGTCCCGGCACGCCCTTCGACGTGCTTCCCCTGGCGATCTCGATGGGGGACGGGCCGCCGTTGCTCTCGACGGTCCCCGGGGACGCGGTGCTTGAGGTGCCGCTCTCCCATCCCGCGTACCCGTGGTTCGAGCGGCTGGGGCTGCGCTGGCACGCCGTACCGGCCATATCGAGCATGTGCCTGGAGATCGGCGGGGTCTGTTACCGGGCGGCGCCGTTCAACGGCTGGTACATGGGCACCGAGATCGGCGCCCGCAACCTCGCGGACGCCGACCGCTACAACCTGGTGCCGCTGATCGCCGGACATCTGGGTCTGGACACCCGCAACGACCGCTCGCTCTGGCGCGACCACGCCCTGGTCGAGCTGAACGTGGCGGTCCTGCACTCCTTCGACAGGGCGGGGGTGACGATGACCGACCACCACACCGAGGCCAGGCGTTTCCTGACCCACGTGGAACGCGAGGAGAAGGCGGGCCGGGTCTGCCCGGCGGACTGGAGCTGGATCGTCCCGCCCATCTCCGGCTCCGCGACGCCGGTCTTCCACCGCTACTACGAGAACGTGGAACTGTCGCCGAACTTCGCCAGCCACCCCGACTCCCAGGAGCGGGCGCTGGGCCGCTGGGATCTCGGAAGGTGGTGACGGGTCCCGCCGGCTTCACCGAGCGCCGCGCCCCCGTTTTCCCGCCCCTGTAGGCGCTCCGGCTGTTCGGGGGGCTCGGTTCTCGGGGGCCGGCCGTACGGTGGGGGAGGTCAGCTCACCAGGGCGAGCCAACGCGGGGGTGCGGCGAAGGGGGCCGTGCCCGAGCCGACGGCCTCCAGCAGCGCGGCGGCCGAGGCGCGGGCGTTCTCGACGACGTCCCGGGGGTAGGCGTAGCGGATCTGGTGCTCCTCGAACTCGTCCTCGTCGTCGAGGAACACCCGGCCGTCCTCGCGCAGGCGAATCACGTCGAGGTCCAGGTCGACCATGGTCACCTCGCCGTCGTTCCAGCGCGGCACGGTCGAGACGTCGCAGTAGATCTCCGTTTTGTACGGCGCCGCGTTGAACGTGGCCGTCCACCAGGCATCGCGGGGGAAGAGCATCACGAACGGCTGGTCCCAGACGATCGGTGGCTCCTCTCCCCTCCTGCCGCTGCTGCCGGCCGGGCAGCCGGTCCACACGCCGTGCTCGTCCTCGCCGAGAAGCAAGGCCGGATGGTTCCAGTGCAGAGAGCCGTCGTACTTGCGGTAGACCACCTTCACGATCTCTTGAGACATGCTCCGACTTTAAGGGTTGACAGAGATCTATGTATTTCCTACCGTCTAACTAGGTTAAGAGTGTCAGTGCAAAGCCCCGGCTGACTGACCGGCAACCCTCGCACCGCGGCGGGGTGCCCCCGGGGGAGACCAGGCGGCACGGTGGGCGTGCCGCAAGCGCGGACCCCGCAGCGGGTCACCGAGGCATGCCTGGGAGCGGCACATGTCCGAGATCACACTCAACTACGCGAGCCCTGTCGACCTGGACGCTCACGGCCGCTACCGCCCTGGTGACCGGCCGGGCCCCCGCTACCCCTTCCAAGGACGGATCACCGACGACGGCGCGGGAGAGTTCCCCGCCGAGCCCGGGCGCTACCACCTCTACGTCGCGGCGGTCTGCCCCTACGCGCAGCGCGCGGCGATCGTACGCTCCCTCAAAGGGCTGCAGGACGTGGTCTCGCTGTCCTACGTCGACGACGAGCGGGACGGCAGGGGGTGGGCGTTCCGCGAGAGGCGCGGCGCGGACCCGGTGAACGGCTTCGCCATCCTCAGGGAGGCCTACGAGGCGACCGAGCCCGGCTTCGACGGGCACGTCTCCGTGCCGGTGCTGTGGGACAGGCAAAGCGGGCGCATCGTCAGCAACGACTTCCCGGACATCACCCTCGACCTGGGCGCGAAGTTCGGCGGCGACCCCGAGGTCGACCTCTACCCCGAGGAGCTCAGGCCCGAGATCGACGCGCTCAACGCGCGGATCTACGAGTACGTCAACACGGCGGCGGGCCGCGTCGCCTCGGCCACGACCGAGGCGGAGTACCACGAGGCGAGGAAGGCCGTGATCGCCTTCCTCGAGGAACTCGACGCCAGGCTCGCCGACCGCAGGTTCCTGTTCGGCTCAGGGATCACCGAGTCGGACGTGCGGCTCTGGCCGACGCTGCTCAGGTTCGACGTGAGCGACAACCCGGGGGCCAGGATCAGTGAGCGCCCGCTGACCGCCTTCCCCAACCTGTGGGACTACGCCAGGGACCTCTACCAGCACCCCGCCTTCCACGAGAACACGGACTTCGGCGCGCTCTCGACCCCCGAGGGCGAGACCGACCCGTGGCGGGTCACGGTCGAGCCGTCGCACGCCGACTGGGACCTGCCCCATCGCAGAGCCGCGCTATGAGACGACGCGGGAGCAGGGGCCGGACACAGGGCGGCGCGTGCGGGGAGGAGCCCGGGGCGTGGCGGGAGAGGGTGGCATGAGTTCCTCCATCGCGGTCATCGGCGCGGGGCCGACCGGCACCTGCCTGGTCGAGCGGATCTGCGCCAACGCCGCCGAGCTGCTCCACTGGCCGTCCCTGGACATTCACGTGGTCGACCCGTACCCGCCGGGTGGCGGCAGGGTCTGGCGCAGGGAGCAGCCGGAGCTGCTCTGGATGAACTCCACCGCCGCCGACGTGACGCTGTTCACCGACGAGTCCGTCCAGTGCGTCGGCCCTGTTCGTCCCGGCCCCTCTCTGGCCGAGTGGCTCGGCTGCGACCCGGGGCGGTTCGTCCCCCGTCCCGTGCAGAACGCCTACCTCTCCCACGTTTTCCAGCGCGCCGTCGACACCGCCCCCCGCGGCGTCCGGGTGCACGTGCACCGGACGCGCGCGCTCGACCTCGTCGATGTGCCCGGCGGCCAGGTGGTGAAGCTGGAGGACGGCAGGAGTATCGAGGTGAACGCGGTGATCCTCGCGCAGGGGCACGGCGACGTGACCCCGTCCGCGGAGGAGCGGCGGCTGGCGGCCCTGGCCGAGGACAGCGGGCTGCGCTACCTGCCGACCGGATACACCGCCGACCTCGACCTCGGCCAGGACAGGCTGCCCGCGGGCGAGCCGGTGCTCGTGCGCGGTATGGGACTGGCCTTCGTCGACCTGATGGTGCTGCTCACCTCGGGGCGGGGCGGCCGGTTCGTCCGCGAGCACGACGGCGAGCTCGTCTACCTGCCCAGCGGGCGGGAACCGCTGCTCCACGTGGGCTCGCGGCGCGGCGTGCCGTACCACGCGAAGACCGGATACCCCTTCAGGGGCGTCCGCCCGCCGGTGCCGCGCTTCCTGACCGCGCAGGCGCTGGGGGAGGGGCCATGGAACTTCCGGCGGGACGTGTGGCCGCTGGTCGCCAAGGAACTGGCCTTCGCCTACTACCACGAGCTGGTCACCGCCCATCCGAAACGGTCCAGAGTGGGCTGGGAGGAGTTCGAGGAGGGGTTCGCGGCCGAGGAGTGGCGCAGCGCCGGGATGCGGGCGCTGATCCGCAGGGCCGTGCCCCGGCACGCCGACCGTCTCGACCTCGACAGGCTCGACCGGCCGCTCGACCGGATACGGTTCGGCGATTCGGCAGGGTTGCGTAGGTGGATGGACGGATACATGGGAGCCGACCTGGAGCGGCGTTCCGACCCTGCGCACAGCGCCGACCACGCCATGATCCTCGGGCTGCTGTCCGTCTACGGTGTCCTCGCCGAGCTGGGGATCTCCGATCCGTGGTTCAACGGCTTCTTCGGCTACATCGCCAGCGGCCCGCCAGGCCCCCGTCTCGAGGAGCTGAAGGCCCTGGCCAGGGCGGGCGTCGTCACCTTCCTGGGGGCCGACCTCAAGGTCGAGCACCGTGGCGGCCGATGGGTCGCGCGCAGCCCGACCGTGCCCGGCGCCGTCACGGCCAGGACCCTCGTCGAGGCCAGGCTGCCCGCGCCCAGCGTGAGCCGGGCCACCGACCCGCTGATCACCGCGCTCCGTGACCGGGGCGAGGTCGACGAGACCTCCGGGCTGCTGAAGGTACGGCCCGCTGACCGACGCCTGCTCGACAGATCCGACACCCCTCATCCTCACAGGTTCGCCTTCGGCCCCTGGGTCGTCGGCGGCCGGGCCACCGGCGGATTCGCCAGGCCCGGACTCAACGCCCCACTCTTCCGCCACGCCGACGCCCTGGCCCGGATCGTGCTGTCCGAGGCCGTCACCACTCAGATCAGACATGTCGCCTGAGGCGACGCACGAATCTCCCGAGGAGAAGTAAGTGAAAGTGCAATGGGGTGCCCTGGCGCTCGCCGGGGTGCTGACGCTCGCCGCGTGCGGGGCCGAGACCGGGGCCAAGGGCGCGGCGGCCGGTGGCGGCGACAGTAGCGGCAACGGTGGCGGCGAGGGCGGTTCGCTGGTGTGGGCGGTGGAGACGCAGCCCATCACGTTCAACCCCCAGCAGTGGGGCCAGAACAAGGCCCGCCTGCTGGTGCACAACCAGTTCGACGCGTTGATCGCCAGAGGCAGGGACGGCGAGTTCCTGCCCTGGCTCGCCAAATCCTGGGAGGTGTCCAAGGACGGGCTCACCTACACCTTCCAGCTCAGACAGGACGTGACCTTCCACGACGGGGAGAAGTTCGACGCCGCGTCGGTCAAGGCCAACCTCGACCAGCTCGTCACGCCCGGCTACAACGTCGCGGTCGCCGCGATCCAGCTGCGCAACTTCTCCGCCGCGGAGGTGACCGGCCCCTACACGCTCAAGGTCACGCTGAAGGCGCCGGACGGCCTGTTCCTCGACTTCCTGTCCTCGCCGTACGCGGGCCAGGTCTCCCCGAAGTCGCTGAAGAACGCCAAAGACCTCAAGGCGGGCGGCCCCGACCTCGTCGGCACGGGACCGTTCATCCTGGACCGCTTCACACCGGGGCAGGAGGTCCACTACAAGCGCAACCCGAAGTACAACTGGGCGCCCCCGAACGCGGCGCACCAGGGGCCCGCGCACCTGGCGGAGATCACCTACCGCTTCCTGCCCGAGGCGGCGGTCCGGGTCGGCGCGCTCACCTCGGGACAGGTCCAGGTGATCGAGGGCGTGCCCGCGACCGAACTCGGCCTGATCAAGAGCGACCCCAAGCTGAAGGTGGAGACCAGCCTCAACTCCGGCAGCGCGTTCTCCTACTACTTCAACGTCTCCCACCCGCCGTTCGACGACAAACGGGTGCGCGAGGCGTTCAGGGCCGCGGTCGACGTCGACATCGTGCTCAACTCGGTCTACCAGGGTACGGCGAAGCGGGCCTGGAGCATCGTCGGCCAGGGCAGCCCGCAGTTCTACGACCCCTCCCTGGAGAACACCTTCGGCAACGACGCGCAGCGAGCCAACAAACTGCTCGACGAGGCGGGCTGGGACAAGCGCGACGCGGAGGGCTTCCGAGTCAAGGACGGCAAGCGGCTGACCATCCGCTCGATCGAGTCGGCGCCGTTCGTCAGGGACCGCCGCGACATCCTCGCCCAGGCCGTCCAGGCAGCGGTCAAACAGAGCGCGGGCATCGACTTCCAACCCAAGGTGGTCGACCAGGGCACCCAGCAGAAGGCCCTCGAGCAGGACCAGTACGAGCTGTTCCAGAACTCGCGCGGCGACACCGACGCGGGAGCGGCGCTCAACCTGATCCTGCCGAAGGGCGCCGCGATCAACCGCACCCACTTCGAGAGCGCGAAGGTGGACAAACTGCTCGCCGACGCCGCGGCGACCTCCGACCTGGCCAAGCGCAAGGAGATCTACGCCAAGGTACAGCGGATCGTCGTCGCCGACGAGGCGCTGCTCCTGCCGGTCTACGTCCCCGCCGACCAGGTCGCCTACGGCGCGACGGTCACCGGTGTCACCTTCGAGCCGGTCTCCGGCACCCCCAACAGTGCTTACGACATCCGGATAGGAACGTGAGCACCCTCATGCTCACCCGGCGGCGGGGGCTGGCCGCCGCCGGGTGGATCGGCCCGGTGGCCAGGCGGCTCGGAGCAGGCCTCATCGTGCTCTGGGTCGCCGCCACCGCGGCCTACCTCGCCCTGCTGCTCGTCCCCGGCGACACCGTGGACGTCCTCATCGCCGACGGCATCGACACCCCGGAGCGGCGGGCGCAGATCATCGCGGAGTGGGGGCTGGACCGCTCCGAGCTGAGCCAGTACACCGACTACCTGCTGCGGCTGCTCCACGGCGACCTCGGCCGCTCCTACGTCCTGCAGCGCGACGTCGCCGAGATCCTTTCCTCGCAGATCGGGCCGACCATCAGGCTCGCGCTCACCGCCGCCGTCTTCGGGGTCGTGATCGCCCTGGTGCTCGCGCTGACCACCGCGGGCCGCCGCTCCTGGGGCGCGGGACTGGCCGGTCTGTCCGAGCTGGTCGCGGTCTCGGTACCACCGTTTCTGATCGGGCTCCTGCTGCTGGCTGTCTTCTCCTTCACCCTCGGCTGGTTCCCCGTCTCCGGCGACCGCGGGTTCGTCTCGCTCGTGCTGCCCGCCCTGGCGCTGGGCCTGCAGATCGCCGGCGTGCTCGGCCAGGTGCTCCGCGAGGGCCTGGAGCGGGCACTCGAGGAACCGTTCGCGGTGACCGCCCGCTCGCGCGGCATCACCGAGTGGCGGCTCGTCAGCAGGCACGCGCTGCGGCACGCCCTGCTGCCCGCCGTCACCCTCACCGGCTGGTTCGTCGGGGTCCTGTTCGGCGGCGCGATCGTCGTCGAGGCCGTCTTCGGCCGCCCCGGCCTCGGCCAGCTCACCCTCACCGCGGTGACCGGCAAGGACATGCCCGTGGTCATGGCGATCATCATGCTGGCGGCCGCGGTCTACGTGACGGTCAGCACCATCGTCGACCTCGCCTACCTCGTGATCGACCCCCGGCTGAGGAAGAGCGGATGACCATCTCCGACAAGGAACCGGCCCTCGGCCAGAAGCCGGTGAGAACGGTGCCGCCCGCCAGGCAGGCACCCGACGACAGCCCGGACCTCCCCGGGCTCGCCTCCGGCGCAGCCCTTGGCACCGTCCCCGGTGGCGAGCCGGGTACGGAGCATCGGGCGTCAGCGCCCGCCGATGCCGCCGATGCCGCCGATGCCGCCGATGCGGTCGATGAGGCCTATGTGGGCGGGGCCGTCACGGGCGCGGGGCCGCGGCGGGCCGCGCCCTCAATCCCGCGCCGGTACGGCGCGAGCCTTGGACTGGTCCTCTCCCTGCTGCTCCTGGCCGTCTCCGCGGTCGCCGCCCTGTTCCCCGGACTGCTGAGCGGGACGGACCCGCTGGCCGCCGACCCGCTGCACGCGCTCGCCCCGCCGAGCGCGGAGCACTGGTTCGGTACCGACCATCTCGGCCGTGACGTGCTGGCCCGCGTCGTCCACGGCGCCGGGCACTCGCTGGGCATCGGGGCGGCGTCGATCCTGTTCGCCGCCGTCCTCGGGACCCTCCTCGGAGCGTTGGCCGGACTGTCTCCCCGCTACGTCGACGAGCCGCTCAGCCGCCTGTTCGACGTGCTGGCCAGCTTTCCCGAGCTGCTGCTGGCCATGCTGGTCATCAGCGTCACCGGGCCGGGAACGGGCAACGTGATCCTCGCGATCGGGCTGGTCCAGCTTCCCAACTACGCCCGCGTGATCAGGGCCCAGACCTTCGTGGTCCGCCGCTCCGGCTACGTGGAGCAGGCCGTGACCTTCGGCCTGCGCAGGCCGGTCCTGGTCCTGCGCCACGTGCTGCCCAACATCCTGGGCCCGCTGCCGGTGCTCGCCACGATCGGCATGGGTACCGCCATCATCGCCACCTCCGGTCTCAGCTTCCTCGGCATGGGTCCGCAGCCGCCCAGCCCCGAGTGGGGCTCGATGCTGTCGGAGGCCCGTAACTATCTGCGCATCGCCTGGTGGACCGTGCTCTTCCCCGGGCTGTCCGTCACGCTGGCCGTCGTCAGCCTGACCCTGGTCGGGCGACACCTCCAGCGCCGTTTCGAGGGGAGACTCTCTTGAGCCTCATCGAGGTCGAGGATCTGCGCGTGGCCTTCCCCAAGGCGGGGGTCGAGGCCGTCAGGGGGATCAGCCTGTCGATCGCCGAGGGCGAGTGTGTGGCGATCGTCGGGGAGTCCGGCTCGGGCAAGAGCGTCACCGCCAGGACCCTGGTGGGGCTGACCGGCCAGGGCGCGACGGTGACGGCGGGGAAGTTCGGCGTCAAGGGCAGGGACGCGCTCCGGTTCGGGCCGCGCGACTGGCGCCGGTTGCGCGGCCGGTTCGCCGGGCTGGTGCTGCAGGACGCGCTTGTCTCGCTCGACCCGCTCCGCACCGTTGGCGGGGAGATCGCCGAGGTGCTCGCCGCCCACGACGTCGTGCCGCGTGCGGGCCGCGCCCGGAAGGTGCTCGAACTGCTCGAGGCGGTCGGTGTGCCGGAGCCGGAGCTGCGTGCCAGGCAGTACGCGCACCAGCTTTCCGGAGGCCTCCGCCAGCGGGCACTGATCGCCTCGGCCATCGCGGCGAACCCGCCGTTGCTCATCGCGGACGAGCCGACGACCGCGCTCGACGTCACCGTGCAGGCCCAGATCCTGCGCCTGCTGGCCGCACGCAAGGCCGAGGGCACCGCGCTGCTGATGATCAGCCATGATCTGGCCGTGGTCTCCTCCATCGCCGACCGGGTACTGGTCATGAAGGACGGCGTGGTCGTCGAGGAGGGTCCGACCGCCCGCGTGCTGTCCGCCCCTGACGAGGACTACACCAAGCTGCTGCTGGCCGCGGTCCCCTCCGCCGCCTCGCGCGGCACCCGCCTTTCCGCGATCGCGACCGGGGGCATCTCGCTGCGCACCCCGCTGCCCGAGCGGAAGGTCGACCACGGCTCACCGGTCGTGGAGGTCAGGCGCCTGTCGGCCGCGTACGGCTCCCGCCGGGTCGTCGACGACGTCTCCTTCGAGGTCCATGCGGGTGAGACCGTTGGCATCGTGGGAGAGTCGGGCTCGGGCAAGACAACCGTCGCCCGGCTCGTCCTCGGCCTGATGGCGCCCGCCTCGGGAGAGGTGCGGCTGAATGGTTCCCCCTGGTCGGCGCTTCCCGAGCGCTCCCGTCGCCCCCGTCGCTCGACCATCCAGGTGATCTCGCAGAACCCGCTCGACTCCTTCGACCCCCGCTACACCGTCGGCCGCCTGGTCGCCGAGCCACTCGGCGGGCCGTCGCGGGAGCGTGCGGCCAGGGTGGCTGAGCTGCTTGCCAGGGTCGGGCTGCCCGCCGACGTCGCGGGACGCCATCCACGGCGGCTTTCCGGAGGTCAACGCCAGCGGGTCGCCATCGCCAGGGCCCTGGCCCCCAGGCCGCAGGTGCTCGTCTGCGACGAGCCGGTCTCCGCGCTGGACGTCTCGGTCCAGGCGCAGGTGCTCGACCTGCTCGGGGAGATTCAGGCGGCGGACGGAACCGCCCTGATCTTCATCTCCCACGACCTCGGGGTGGTCCACCACATCAGCGACCGGGTCCTCGTCATGCGTGACGGGCAGGTCGTCGAGGACGGGCACGTGGACGAGGTGTTCTTCCTGCCCAAGCACGACTACACCAGGGAACTGCTCGGCGCGGTGCCCAAGCTGGTTTCCGCCGAGCCCTGACCGGGACCGGCGCCGCTCTCGGCAGGGCGCGGGCGCGGGCCGGCGACACCGTCGCGGACACCCTGCACGACTTCGACTTCCGCGCCGCAACCGGGGCCGTCCAGGCGATCGTCGGCGAGGCCAACCGATATCTGAACCAGGTCAAACCTTGGCAGCTTGCCAGGGAGGGCTCTCCGCCGCTCGACCCGGTCCTCGGCACGCTCGTGGCGACCTGCCGGGAGGTGGCAGACCTGCTGGCACCATTTCTCCCTGACGCCTCGGCACGCGTCGCCGTACAGTGTGCGGGGGAGCACCTGCCGTCACCGGGCCCGCTCTTCCCGCGCCTCGGTCAGGCCAGACGGCGGGCACCGGCCGCGGGGGTCGCAGGGTAGATGCCGGGCGCGGCCCAGCCGCGCTCGGCGTAGGCGCCGGTCACCGAATCCCGTACGGCCTGCACGTGCTCGTCGGCGACCAGCGCGATGGCGGAGCCGCCGAAGCCGCCCCCGGTCATCCGGGCACCCCTGGCCCTGCCCCTGAGCGATGCCTCGACGGCCACGTCCAACTCGGGACAGGACACCTCGAACTGGTCCCGCAGCGACAGGTGTGAGGCGTTCAACAGCGCGCCGATCTCCCGCACGGCTCCGGCCCTCAGCAACCCGATCAGCGCCTCGACCCGATGGTTCTCCGTCACGACGTGCTGGGCGCGCCTGCGCTCGTCGCCGCTGAGCCTGCCGAGCGCGCCCGCCAGGTCCGTGACGTCACGCAGCGACGCCACTCCCAGGTGCTTGGCGGCGTTCTCACAGTCCTGGCGGCGGCGGGCGTACTGCCCGTCGGCGAGCTCGTGACGCACCCCGGTGTTGATGATCAGCAACTGGAGGCCGTGCTGCGCCAGGTCGAACGGGATGTTCCTGGTGCCGAGGCTCCGGCAGTCCATGAACAGAGCCTTCCCCTCTTCGGCGAGCGCGGAGGCGGCCTGGTCCATGATTCCGCACGGCATGCCGACGAAGTCGTTCTCGGCCCGCTGCGCGGCCAGGGCGACCTCCATCTTGCTCAGGCCAAGGCCGTACAGGTCGTTGAGCGCCGTACCGGTGACCACCTCGAGTGCCGCACTCGACGAAAGGCCCGCCCCCTGCGGCACGTCCCCGTCGACCACCAGATCCGCGCCCCGCACCGGATGCCCGGCCTCGCGCAGCGCCCAGAACACACCGACGACGTAGCGCGCCCATCCCTCGGCCTCGTCGAGGCTCTCGAAGGTCAGCGGCTCGCCCGCCTGCAGTGACCGCAGCCTGACGACACCGTCCTGCCGCGGCGACACCGCCGCGGTGACCCCCCACGGCACCGCGAACGGCAGCACGAAGCCGTCGTTGTAGTCGGTGTGCTCCCCGATCAGGTTCACCCGCCCCGGAGCGTGCCACACACCCTCCGGTTCCGCCCCGAAAGTCCCACGAAAAACATCAACAACGCGCATGATCCAACACCCTTCAACAACGTCCTCCCGTAGGGTAGCGAGTCCCGCGAACCCCGGCTCCGTCGTTCAAGGTCACATCTTGGCCCCGTCCCGCTCGCCTGATGTGCGAACGGCGCCGACCTTTGGTTGAATGCGGCAGTACGGCGTGCACAAGGGGCGGTAGCTCAGCTGGTTAGAGCAGGGGACTCATAATCCCTGGGTCGCGGGTTCGAGTCCCGCCCGCCCTACCTCTCGGGACCTCCTGAAAAGCGCCCCTGACCTGGCCTTTCACGGTCAGGGGCTTTCTCCTCGTTCCCGGCTGCATACGGCTGTCGTCGGTTGTCTGCGGATGGCTGTGCCGAATACGTGCCGAAATTTGGAGGAGATCGTCAGCCCTCGCCGAGAGCCTCGGAGATCCGGCGCTTGGCCGTCTCGTCCTGGCCAACGATGCATTTGGCGTAGATCTTCAACAGCACGTCCACGCTGTGCCCTGCCCACGCGGCGACCTGGGTAGGAGGGACTCCGGCGTTGAGCCAGGTGGACAGACAGGCGTGCCGTAGGTCATAGACGCGCTTGCCGAGCGGGGAGGTGTATTCGGCCTCGCTCAGCACCTCCGCTCGCGCCTTGTCCCAGGCACGCCGATAGGTGATCGTCGGCAGGTCACCCCCGTTGACGCCACTGAACAGCCGACGGTCTTTACCCGGCGGGTAGGCCGTCAGGTGAGCACGGAGGAAGCGCACCAGTTCAGGCGCGCAGGGCACGGAACGGCTTTCCCCTTCGGCACGGTGCTTGAGTTGGCGTCCCTCTCGCTGGGTGCTCTCGTCGGTCCATTCCTTGCCGACGTCGGGCGCCGCGGTGTGGAACCGCAGTTCTCCCCAGGCGTTCGGGGGTTCCTCCCATCGCTCGGCGTCCTCGTCCCAGACCAGGGCAGGCAGGATCACGTTCGCTGCACGAAGGTCCACCGCCTCCTCGGGGCGCAGGCCAGCGAAGTACAGGACCGCGAAGAAGGTCACCAGCCTCGGGCCGCTCCGCCTCTGCTCGGCCACCGCCGCCAGGAGCCGCCGGGCCTGGGCAGGATTGACGACGCAGTCCCGGTTGACCTCGTGAGTGCTCTTCGGCGCCTTCCACTTCAACCCCCGGATCGGATTGGAGCCGAGCAGCTTCAGTTCCACGGCGTAGTCCAGGGCGTTGAACAGGATCGCTCGGTTGCGTCGGGCGGTGCTCGCCGCGGCGGGCTTGCCATCGAGCTTGGACGTCGCGACGTCCAGCACCTTGCGCATGGTCGCGGCGTCTTCCAGCACCGAAACCGCACAGGTGTTGCGCTTCAGCCAGTCGAGGGCGCGGTCGTCGGCGGAATCCCTGTCCTTGGCGTTGAAGGCCCACCGGGTGAGCGCCTTCCGGATCTCCTTGTCGGAGGGCTTGCCGCGGCCGGAAGCGAGCATGGTCGGTGTAGCAGCAGTCAGCGCTCGCGCGATGTCGCGCCGGTATCCGCCGGAAGCACGCTTCCACTTCATGTCCACGTAGGTGGTGGTGAAGTCGTACCAGCTCATCTCAGGACGCTCGGCGCGATTCCAGGAGACGGGCTCTCCGGTGACCAGACTGAACGCCTCCCCCTTACGGGCGGCGGCCTGCAGTTCACCCCGGAAGGTGTCGGCCTGAGCAGCCCTCCGGAACGGCCTCTTCCAGGGCTTGTCAGCGGTCTTCCAGCGGACGGTGTAGGTCGTGACTTTGGTCCCCCTGTAGACCTCGGTCTTGTAGATGCGGACGTCATAGGTGATGTCCTTCATTGAGTGGCGTCCTCCAGGCTGGCCAGCCAACGTTCGTACTCGGCGCGACGGACGCGCAGGCTCCCGTTGGGGAGACGCAGGCACTTGGGGGCGCGGCCCTTCTGGCGCCAGTCGTCGAAGGTCGATCGGGAGATGTCGAGGTCTTCGCAGATGTATGCGACGGTGAGCTTTTCGCCCTTGGGCATGGGCGTGTGTCCTTCCGTGGTGATCCGGTCAGGGGCATGGGCGTGGCTTGAAGGGTGCGGCTCTTGTGGGGAGGGCTGAAACATCTCCGCATCTCCGCATCTCCGCAAAAGTGCCTGTGAGCTGCGGAAACAGTTGCGGAGATGTAAGGAGGTGGGTCGGGTTCATCTCCGCAAACAGGGGGTCATCTCCGCAGATCTTGCGGAGATGCGGAGATGGAACTCCGCTGACCGGGGTTATCTCCGCAAGCGTTTCCGCAGCTCAGTAGGGCTGTGTGCGGCGTTGCGGAGATGCGGAGATGTTTCAGCGCTTTTCCGGTCCGACACGGTGTGAGGCCGGTGTCAGGTGTGGTGCTCGACCCAGAAGACGTTGCGGTCGCCGCGGTCGTTCTTGGCCGAGCGGATCACGTAGTTCCCGCGCCATCGGCCGATCTGCCCGGTCAGCAGGCGGCCCAGCGCGAGGGCGTTGGGGGCTCGGCCAGTGGCGGTGGTGATGAACTGGCCGTCCCAACGGTCGTTCTCCTCGAACCCGATCCGCTCAGGTTCGCCGGAGCGGCGCAGGTCGGCGGCGGTCATGGGCTGGTCGCCGTGCAGGCCGTGCCAGCACGACAGGAACGCGCGCCAGCGGGATTCGTCTTCGTCGATGGCGTGGACGTCGGCGGCGTTGGCCAGGAACCCGCTGATGTTGTGGTGGGCCAGGAACCCGCCCAGGGCTTGAGCCCACGGGGTGAACTGCCGCATCGCCAGCCCGGAGGCGCGGGGGGCGCCCTGGCCGGTCCAGTCCAGCACCAGGATCAGCAGGTGCCACAGCACGGTGAGCTGGTTGGCCGGGACGGTGATCCACTGGTCCAGGTGCGGGATGCCGAACCGGGACTGGTCGCGTTGTTCGGGCCGGGGCATGTTCGGGTCGAGGTGGACTCGCACGGTGCGGGAGGCCATGTCTCCGCCGACCTGGAGGTTGTTGCCGGTGGCCATCCACAGCCGGTCGTTGACGGTGGCGATGTTGCGGGACGCGCCGAGCTGGCGGTCGGACCATACTCCGGCGGTGACCAGCAGGGCGAGGGTGGCGGAGTCGATGACGGTGCCTTCGGCGAGGTTGTCCCACACCACCACCCCGACCTGCTCGGCCAGGACGGCGGTGATGGACTTGCGGAGCTCTTCCTCGGTGTAGGCCCAGGGCATGATGCGCTGGCCGTACAGCATGCCGGGGCCGCCGGTGAGGATGGACTTTCCGGAGGCGGGCATGGTCGCGTCGATCAGCGCGAACGGGGTCAGGGACCGGGTGAAGTGCCGCAGGATCGGCGTGGCCAGCAACGCCAGGTAGTTGGCTTTGTCGGCCGGGCTGGCCCAAGGGAAGTCGCGCAGGAACCGGTTGAGCAGGAAGTCCCGGGCAGCACGGACCTGCTCGGTGGTGGGCCGGTCCGGCACCGGTGGTAGCGCGACCTTGCTGGCCAGGTACAGGCCGGTGGCCGGGTCGTAGCCGGGCCGTTGCAGCAGGGTGCCGTCCCGGCGCAGCACCGGCGCGCCGATCACTCCGCGCAGGGGCGCCAGGTGCGGCCAGGTCTTCCCTGCCAGCACCGAAGAGAGGATTTCCCGCGGCGGGGTCACCTCCTCCTCGACCAGCTCGGTGCCGCCGGTGCTGTCTTTGCGGGAGCGCATCCGGTAGACGTAGGCGTGCTCGGCCAGCAGCCCGGCCAGGGTGGCCGGGGTGATCGAGCTGGCGGTGACCGGCAGGGGTGAGTCCTCGTCGGTGGCGGGGCTGGCCTGGCTGCCGGAGATGGTCTCCATGTGCACCAGGGCGCCGCCGGAGACGTAGGTGTCGGGCAGCAGCCCGTTAACCAGCGCGGCTTTGATGACGCGGATGGTTTCCGGGCCGGAGCCGACCTGTACACGCGGCGTGCTGGTCATGCGGGCACGCTCCGGGGCCGTCCGGCGCCGGTGCGGAACCCGGAGCGGATGGTCCGGCGGGCCGGGGTTTCGGGGTGTCCGGCGCGGACGGCGGCCTGGGTCAGCAGGTCCTCGGTGATGCTGGCGTCCAGGGCGCCCCCGGCGACGAGCTGGCCGAGCGCGACGGAGGCGCCGTACAGGGTGGTGTTGAGGTTGCCGTCGGCGGCGGCGATGGCGTCCAGGCTGGCGCCGATCGCAGCGTCCAGGTAGGCGCCGCGGCGGCCAGGGGCGAGGGCGACCACGACGGGCCGTTGCGGCGGCAGCGGCGCCGGGGTGAGTCGCTCAGCCAGCCAGCCGGGCAGCGGCGCCAGGGGCGGAGTGTAGATCGGCTCATAGGCGCCGACGCCGTCGGGCAGGTCCACGACGCTGCCGGGGCCGACCACGTAGCCGCCGTCGGCGCGGGTGTCGATCCGCCAGCCGAGCCCGTTGCCCTCGTCCCCGGTGGTGTTGTGCAGGGTGATGCCGTCCGGCGCGGTGAAGTACAGGTGGGTTCCGCCGCGCCGGGTGCGGACGGTGAACGTCTCGAACGGCACCGGCTGTCCGGCCTGCTCGCAGATCAGGGCGAACACGTCGGCGCCATCACTCACGCCGGACTGCTTCCACCGGTCGGGGACCTGCTCGCCGGGCTTGGGCAGGTCGAGGTCCACCACGACCAGTCCGGAGGGGCCGCAGGCGATGCCGATGTTGAACGGCTGGCGCGCCCAGATCCGGCCGATGACCTCGGGGTCGGTGGTGGCGTGCTGCTTCCACCGGAAGCCGCTCAATGGCACCTTGTCACCGGTGGCGACGGGAAAGACATGCCAGCCGCGGGCGGCGGCGGCCAGGGCGTAGCGCAGCAGGTTGGTTTTCGGCACGGCGCGCTCTCCTTCGGTGTGTGGGTAGCGGCGGACCGGGATACCGGCGGCTTCGGCCAGGCGGGCGGTGTGGCTGGCGCCGGGGCTGGCATCGCGGATGAAAGCCAGGCAGACGGTCGCGCCGAGGGCGACCAGTTCGGCGTTGCGGGCGAATCCGGCGCCCTTGCCGCGAGGGCCGGTCCAGTCCGCCGGGTGGCGCTCGACGGCGCCGCCCCAGGTGGACCAGAGACGTTCGGCGATGGCATCGGCGCCACGCGGGCAGGCGCCGGTGACCAGTACGGCGGTGCCGTCGCCCCACTGCTCGGCGAGGGCGGTGCGGATCGTGGCGGTGTCGGTCCAGGTGCGTGAACCGGTCGCCAGGACCCGCCGGGCCAATGCGGGAAGGGTCATGACGACCACCACGCCGCCCCTGCGGTGTGCAGGATGCTCCCGTACTCCACGACCACCGGGACGGGCTTTCCCGTGGTTCGATGATCTCTGGCGTGTTCCTCGGCCGCGGATCGGGCGGCGGTCATGCTGCGGTAGTTGCTGGCGGTCCACGGGCAGTCGCCGCACCGCCAGGCGTAGTCGTCACGGTGCGGGTTGTTCCAGATGTCGATCCCGAACCCGACCACGATCATCCCCGGCGGGATGACGACGGTGGCGGCGAGCCGCTTGACGAGGTCGGTCACAGCCGATGGGTTGCTGTGGACGATCCGGTGGAAGTGCTCGCGGGCGGTGGGTAAGTCTCGGTTGTCGAGGGCGTCGAGGACGGCCTCGACCGCCTGCATCATGGTGCTCATGTAGGTCTCCTCGCGGAGGTTTGCGGAAGACGTCGCGTGCGACGTCGAGACGATGCGTCGGGTTAGGCCGAGACGACGCATTAGGCGTCGCGGCCGAGTTAGGTCGCCGGATCGGGGTTAGGTTGCTCACTCGGCCTCTTCCGGTTACCTAACCTGTGCTGACCTGCGGAAAGTTAGGGAGTTAACCGAGTTGCCCCCTTTCCGGGAAGCCCTCCGAAGGCCCTGAAGAAGGCTCGTTCACCGAGGGGGGAGGGGTAACTAACCGGCGTCGTGTTCGGCGTCCGCACGCCGGGCCAGGGCCTCGCGGATGGCCTCTGGAGAGACCGGCCACCGGTTGCCGGTCGAGGGCACCCGAACCCCCAACCCGGCCAGTTCCTCACGCAACGCCTTGCCCGTCAGCGTCTTGTACGGCGCCCACCGGGGAGCGTGACGGGCCAGCAGCGCGGGCAGGTCGGCCACTGGGACCGGGTCGGCGCCCATCACCGCGTCCAGGTCGGCGAGCAGATCCCGGGCCGCTTCGATCTGCGGGGCCGGGCGGCCCTTACCGGGCACCTGCGTGCCGCGGGCGGCGATCGCGGCCATGGAGCGTTCGATGATGGGCGTCAGCTCATCCTTGCCTTTGGCGATGGAGATGAAATACACCTGCACGATGTCGGAGCGCTCTCCGGTCAGGCCCTTGCAGACCGCGGTGCCCTTGTCCACGCCGGGGATCAGCTCGGTGGCGCGGTGCCCTGCGGAGTAGGCGCCCTGGCCGAGTAGCGCGTCGTTGGCCACGTGGTCACCGACGGCGAACGCCACACCGTTGCTGCAGTTGCGGGTGACGTCGCGCGGCATGCTGTCCTTGGTGGGGGCCTGGGTGGAGACGATCAGGTGAATGCCGCGCTTGCGGCCCAGCTTCACGATGCCGATCAGCAGCTCGGAGATCTCCTTGCCGTAGGTCTTGTGCTGGATGGCGATGTGCGCCTCTTCCAGCAGGTAGAACAGCGGATGCAGGCCGATCCCGGCGTCGGCCAGTTTGCGCGTGACCGCGGGTTCCTGCTGCTCGATGAGCAGCGCGCCGCGCTCTTGCACTTCGGTATACAGCTCACGCAGGTCGTCGAGGATCGCCGCGATCTTTTCGTCTTCGGCGCCCATCACATACCGGCTGCAGCGGGGCCGGAACAGCTCGAAGTCGAAGTTGCTGTCCGGCACACCGATCCGGATCTCGGCGGTGGGGTCCAGGCTCGCCCCGGCCAGGATGACCCGCGCCGAGCTGGACTTGCCCTGACCGGGCATGCCGCCGGTGAGGGTGTTGCGCTCCATCAGCGGCGCCGTGATCGCATCCCCGCGCAAGGTCTTGCCCAGCGGGACGCCCTTGAAGACGTCCACGACCCCTTCGACGAGCAGCGGGTACGGTCCGGCGCCCTCGGCCAGGGCGCCCTTGTCGGCCACCCACAGATCGAGGATGCCCGCCTCGCCGCCGGTGGTCGGCCACACCTCCTTAGCAGCCCGGTACAGGCCGGTGGCCAGGGCGGCGCGGCGTTTGCCGATCTGCTCGGCGGTGACCCCGGCGGGCAGGCGCAGCACGGCGTGCGTACCGCGGCCGTCCTTGCGGGCGGTCGTCAGGTACTGCAACGGCAGGCCCTGCTTGAGGTAGGCGGTGATCTGCGGGATCCGCAACGCCCCCAGCGCGTGAGCGATCGTGGTCTCGTCAATGGTGATGTCGAGGTCGGCGTCGGCGGCGGTGGCCAGCCAGCCGGGGGCGGTGCCGCGGCGGCGTCCTTCTCGCCAGGCGGCCCAGGCCAGCACTGCCGGGGCGGCGACCAGGGCCGGGGTGGTGGCGAACGCGACGGCGTCGAACCCCCAGCGCAGCACGGCCCCTACGGCTTTGGGGACGGTAAGGAACTCTCCCGCGCCGGTGGCCCATACCAGGGTCGAGGTGCCCAGCAGCAGCAGCCCGCTCCCGGCCAGGCCACCGGCGCCGAGCTTGGCCAGCCCCAGCGCCATGCCGGGCAGGTTCATCAGCCAGGCATGACGCCGATCGGCCGCGGCCTGTTTGCGCTCGACCCACTCGGCCAGCAGCACCCGATCGCCGATGGCCTCGGCCGCGCGGATCTGACGCCGGTGCACGCCCATAGTGAGGGCGTCCCAGGCCCGCACCAGCCAGGAATGCCAGCCCTGGCCAATCGTGACGGTCGTGCCCAGCACGCCCCGGGTAATCGTGGCGGTGTGCTCGGAGTCGCGCACCCGCACGGCGTGCCCCATGAGCCGGACCCGCAACGGCGCCACGTCTGAGGCGTCCGGGCCGGTCGGGCGGGGCAGTACCGTGCCCTCCAGCGGGGCATCGGCAGCGGGCGGCAGGGGAAGCGGCGGGGCGTCGGCCGCATCCCGCTGGATCGATCGGGGGAATGTCACCAGCTCGCCCATCGGCTCGTCGCCGGGCAGGGGCGGGGTGGGGTTGTGGTGGATGCTCATGCTCGGCCTCCTGTGGTGCGGACCATGCGCACAGCGCGGCCGTCCATGGCCAGGGCGGTGGTGAGCGCGCACGCCGTCCACGCCAGGGCCGCCAGGGCGAGCCAGAGCGCGCCGCGGGAGGCGACCAGCAGCGCATACAGCGGCGCGGCGACGAACACCGCGGCCAGCCAGCCGAGACGGCAGCGCACCGAGGCGGCGGTGATCCGGGCGGCGAGCTGAGCGGGGGTGCGCGCGGCCGGGCGCAGCTCGATCCTCGATCCGGCTACCAGCAGCAGACAGACAGTGAGCGTGGTCATGCCGCACCCCCGTTCAGTTCGCCACCGGCGCGGGCCGCAGGCTGCTTCAGGTCCGTGACGGTCAGTGCGTTGCCGGAGGGCAGGGCAGCGGCCAGCAGGCGCCAGTGGGCGGCCGAGCTTTTGCCGCGGCCGGGCATGGCGCCCAGCAGGCAGGCCGGGCCGATGGTCGGGCGGCCGTTGGTGTCGGCCGGGATGTCGGTCATGATGAGGTCACCTCGTGCGTGTTGGATCGGGCGGGGTGGACGGGGCGCGGCCGTGGTTCTTGGCGGAGTTGGGGCCGCGCCCCGGCGAGCTACTTGCTGCTGGGCTTGATGACGATGGCGCCGCCGGGAACCCGTACGGCCTTGGTGCCGTCGGCGTCCTGGTGGACGATGTGCCGTCCGGCGTCCCGTCCGCAGGCGAAGGACTGGGTGCCGTCGTCGGTGACGAACCCGGCGCCGCACGTGGGCTTGTCGGGCTTGGTGTTGGTCATGACTGCTCCTCACTGGTTGGGATGGTCAGGTCGAACAGGGGCATCTGGTGCTCGCACACCGCGCACGGCTCCCAGTCGCGGCGGTCGTGGCGGGCCTGGTCGTGGCAGCGCTGCGCGGCCGGGACGCGCGGCAGGCTGAGAACGTGGGTGTTGAGATCGACCTGGGCCATCCGGCGCGCGGCCTGCTCCGGGCCGGTGGTGCCGCACGGGCAGCGCATCCGGTAGGTCGTGCCGTACTCGCTGGCGGTGCGGACGATGTCCGGCCGGTGCCGGATGGCGGTCGCCGGGCTGCTCATCGCTTCCCCCGTAGTTCGTCGCGCAGGACGCGGGAGAGCTCTTCACGGCAGCGCAGCGCGCTCTGGATTGCGCGAGCCGATGGGACCGCGGGCAGGTGCCCGGCGGCGATCAGCCGCCGTAACTCCGCCCGGTGTTCCTCGGCGGTCCGGCCCCGGGAAGCCTCGGGGGAGGCCTCCTCCGCCCCTCCTCCCGGGGTGCTCCATCGCTGCTCAGCCGGGGCAGACGTGTCAGTCGCCCGTCGGTGATCCAGGCCCGCGAACGCGGCCAGGATGATCGGCAGAACGGTGACGATGGCGACGGCGACGATGGGGCCGAGCAGATGTAAGACGAGGGCCGCCATGCTGAACTCGTCGGCGATACCGGGCAGGTAGGGCCAGGCGTTCATGGTCGCGGTCAGTCCCAGAAACAGCCGCTCGATCCGGGTGACGGTCGGATGGTCCAGCACCTTGCCGCGGGTGCCCAGGTAGGCGCGGGCGCCGACCACGACCAGCAGGGCCAGCGACATGAACGGCTCGACCAGCCAGGCGAAGATCCAGGCGGGCGAACCGGCCGCTGCGTCATCGGCGGCGAACTTCTGGACTCCGGCCGTCGACCAGGCCAGCGCCAGCGCCAGCGCGACCATTGCGGCGACGACCAGAAGCCGCCGCACCCGCACGACCTGGTAGATCTGCATGGCGGGGGCTTGGGCCAGTTCATACAGCCGGGCCGCCTCGTGAGCAGCGCGGCGCCGCTTGCGGACCTTGTCGGTGTCCAGCAACAGCGGTGCGTCGTCGTCCTGCAGCGCGGCCAGCTGGTGCGCTTCGGCGACCTGGGCGCGCAACTTCTGCACACGCTTGGTCTCGCCCTCGGGCACGGGCGGGGCGGGCGGGTCCTGCTCGGCCAGGTGCCGCTCGATCGCGGCCAGACCGCGCGTCACCTCTTCCGGGCTCGGTTCCGGGATGGGCATGGTGGTCATGGCCTGCCTCCTTCGGGGCGGCGGTGGGCCGGGGCCGGGCGGCGGTCGTAGCCGTCGCGGGCCGAGCGGGTCATGCCGTGCTTGCGGTCGTCGTCGAGGTAGGCGTCCTCGGCCTTCTTCAGGACGGGAAGCTTCTCGCCGTGCACCAGGTGGCCGGGGCGCGGGACGGTGTCGAGAACGCGACGGCTCAGGCTCATCTGGGTCACCGGCTTTCACCGGGCGGCAGCGCACGCCGGACAGCGGCGCGGCGATGCGCGGGCGGACGCTGGTCGTCCACGCGCTCGGCGCGTACCTGCTGCGGCGTCCGCGGGGCGGCGGGGACGACTTCCACGACGATGCGTGAGCCTCCGCCGCGCATGCCCAGCTCGGCCGGGTCGCCCATGAACAGGTCGGGGCAGGAGGCGATCAGCGGGAAAAGAATCGCGGTCACCTCCGCCACGCGGGCGGAGTCGGTGTGCATGATCCGGACCTGGACCACGGGGTTTACCTCATTTCCGGAGCGGGTGGGAACGGGGTGATCTGCCTTCGCTGGCTGTGCCGTGCGCCCCGTCCGGCCGGTCAGAGCCGGACAGGGCGCACGCGAGGCGGTCAGTAGCTGACGTTGCGGTCCTGGCCGCAGCCGGGGCAGCGGACGGTGGCGGCTCCGGCGGGCACCAGCAGCCTGGAGCCGCAGGCGCCGCAGTACATGACGTAGACGGCCCTGAGCAGGTGCGTAAGCATGGCTCCCTCTCCTGTCAGTACTGGTGAAGGATGTCGGCGAGCATGTCCCGGTGCGCCGGGAACAGCGGCGCGGACCAGACGCTGGCCAGGCTGACCACCAGGACGTCGTAGGTGTCCGCACGCACCCACGCGGCGCGGCGGGCGTCGTCGGCCCCCACCACGGCGGGCAGCCGGTCGATGTCGCCCAGATCGGCCACGGCGGGCCAGGTCACCATCCACGCCTCATCGGTGGCCCTCGGGTCCGGCACCAGCCGGACAGTGAACAGGTGCCAGTTGGCGCCGGGCAGGACCAGGCCGGTCTCCTCCTGCAGTTCCCGGATCGCCGCCGCGAGCGGTGCCTCACCGGGGTCGAGGCACCCGCCCGGGATGGCCCAGCCGTGGTCGTCGTCGCGCTCGACCATCAGCACCCACCGGACACCGCCGGTGCGAGCCAGGACGATGGCGTCGGCGGCCTGCTTCTCGCCCCAGTGGCCCAGCTCGCCGCGGCCGTACCGAATGCCGGTCGGCGCGCCGGGGCTGACCGGGCGGCCGTCGACCACACGGAAGGGGATCGCCGCGGCGCGCTGGCGGGCGGCCCAGTCGAGGCGGGCCGGGTCCATCTGCGGGTCGGCCCATCCCTCGGCGATGCCCTTACCGAGGACGTCGGGGTGGGTGTAGTGCGTGTCGGTCATGGGTTTGTCCTTCACTCGTCGTCCTCGTCGAGCTCCTCCAGGCCGATGCGGCGCGGCTTGTCGGGGTAGGTGTCCTTCGGCATGAGGACTCTCCACAGGTCGGCGGCCAGCTGCTCGGTCACGTTCCGCGGCTTCTTCTTCGTCATCGAGATCTCCGTGTTGGGTCAGGCGGTGATGATCAGGGCGGTGATGAACAGCCAGCCGATGTGCCAGGACTGGTCGAGGGCGTAGGCGCCGGTGCCCAGGTGCGGGGCATCGTCGTGGCCGGGCCGGGGTGCGCCGAGCTGGTAGAAGCCGCGCTTGCCGATCCGCTCGGCGAGCCGGGCCAGCGTGGTGCGCCGGTCGGCCCAGTAGTGCGAGAGCGCGTCCACGCCGAGTCCGGCGAGCAGGGGCAGCGGCAACACGGTCAGTCCGGCGATCAGGGCGAGCGCGGCCAGCGCGGCGGCCTTGGTGGCGGTGAGGGTGGCCACGTGCCGCAGGCAGGCCAGCCGACCGGCGGTAGTGGGGGCGCCCTTACCGAGAGCCTGGGTATGGGTCTGCACCCAGTGGTCCCCCACGGAATGCGCGGCGAACAAGGCCGCGAACACGGCGGCGAAGGCAGCGAGATGGTTGCTCACGAGGTCACCTCGGTTAGAGACCGGTCTGGGAACGGGCCAGGGTGCGGCAGGGGCCGCACCGGGCGACGTGGCGGGCGCCGTGCGAGCGGCAGACCTCCACCTGGCCGCGCACCTGACGGCAGCGCGGACAGGCGGTGGCGGTGGTGTGCTGGTGTTCGCAGTCGGCGCACTGGAAGCGGGTCATCTCAGGACTCCCTGTCGGCGGGAACGGCCTGCGTGGTGGCCTGCTCGGTGGCCCAGTCGGGGGCGGGGCCGAAGGTGGTCAGGGCGTTGCTCATCGCGACCCACAGCGCCCATGCCTCGTCGGTGTTCAGGCCGAGCCGCTGGTTGCCGACGCACAGGTACACCGAGTAGGCGCCGCCGGTGCGCACGGTGACCTTCGTCGTGCCGGACTTGTTCCACGATGCCGGGGCGATGACCGAGAAGTAGCGCGGCATGGTCATCACGCCACCTGCTTGCCGGGGATCGAGCCCAGGTCGTCGAGCCGGTCGGCCAGGTGCTCCAGCACCGCCGGGGGGTAGCTGGGCCAGTTGGCCTCCTCGGCGTCCAGCCCGGCCCACACTCCGAAGGCGGGGCGCAGGCGCAGGGTGCGGGCCAGGCACAGCGCCTGTGCGGGGCATTCGGCGCACACCTCGCGGGCCACCTGCACGCGGGCGGCCCGTTCCTCGGGCGTCTCGGGGGCCGAATCGGGGCCGGTGTGCAACTCGGGGTCGGCGCTGCACAGCGCGCCGTCGAGTTCCGGCGATAGATCGCCGGTGATGGCCTCGATCAACGCCACGGGGGGATGAACAGGAAGGGGAAGCGCGGGCAGAGGCATCAGGAGGCCTTTCGCTCGATGCGGGCGGTGATCCAGCGGGTCGCGGCCGTACGGGACGGCAACCCGGTGGCGGTCGCGGTCGCCGGGTCGTAGCCGACCGAGGCGGTCCACATCAGCCCGCCCCGACGGCCGCGGCCCTGGGCGATAGCGCCCAGGACGTCGGCCGGGGTGCGCGGGGTCGTGGACGTGGCGGTGACCAGGTAGCCGCACGGCTCAGCACCGGGCCGGGCCAGCATGGCCGGGCCCGGGTGCAGCCACAGCCCGGCCGCCTTGACGGCGGGCTGGCCGTACCCGGTGACCCAGGCCGCGGTCAGCCGCTCGGCCGCGCTCGACAGCGCCTCGCCGGTGTCCGTGTGCTGCTCGGGGCCGATGCGGGCGGTCAGCTCGCGGACGGTGCCGCACGACCAGCACACGACGCGCATGCCCGCCTCGTAACCACCATCGAGGCGGTCGTCACGACGCAGAGCCTGCACGTCCCAGGCCGGACGGCGGCACCCGGCCAGGTGCTGCCCGATCGGCTGCCAGTCGAAGTACGCGCCAGACAGACGGCTCATCGGCCGGCCTTTCCATCGGTGGCCTTGCCGTCCTTGTCCTTCGAGCTCGTCTGCTCGGCGAGCATCTTGTCGTAGGCGTCCCGCACGCTCTGCGGTTCGCCGTCCGGCCAGGTGCCGGAGTAGTTCAGGTGGGACATGATGAAGCTGCCTCTCTGGAGGTGCCGGGGTGTGGATCTGGTTTGGCGACTTGGGCCGCACCCCGGCTCTGGACTTGTGCGGGCACTGACGACCGCTGGTTTACCCCTACAAACCCTTTCGGTTTGCCGGGGTAGCGCAAGATAAGCACGCTAAACGGCGATGGTCAAGCCCCCTAAACCAGAGAGTGTCGAGGGGTGATCGTGTCTCGCCTGGCAGACCCCGGTAAACCTCGTTAGGGTGTAGTTAGGGCCCTAGACCAGGAGTGGGACGACATGAACGAGTTGGAGCTCCTAGCCAAGATCAGTGATCCGGGGGAGCGGGCGAAGAGGGTGGGTGCCCTGATCGATGGGCACCAGGCCGCAATCGCTGAACTGTCACACGTTCGTCGTGAGGCGATGGAGGCGATGCTTGCGTCTGGCATGACGCAGGTGCAGATTGCGGCCTTTCTGGACATGTCCAAGGGCAGGATCTCGCAGCTACTTTCTGCCGGTGTAAGGCCAGAGCGCGCCTTCCTCGGCACGGGCAAGCTCACCGTTGCCATCGGCGCGAAGCGTGAGACCAACAGGACGGATCCGAGCGACACCCTGTCTGCTGAATCATTCACGGCCTATGAGCTGTTGGCCGATGCGGCCCGAAGCGTTGGCCTTGACGCTTGCAACGAGGTCGTACCAGCCCCGGGGAATGTTCACCTCAACCGGCCAAACTTGGTCGTTCTCACTAATCCCAGACTCTTGCCGTTCTTGAGCCAGATCATGGAAGCGGATCCGCATATTCGGTATGTGGCCGATGACAAGGGCTGGTACCTGACTGACTTGACCGAGGGGAAAGATTATCGGTCTCCACGTGATCAGGGAGAGTCAGCGGATTACGGATATGTAGGCCGTCTGCCTCGCCCTGATGGAAAGGGAAGCTTCCTTTATCTTGCGGGCACGCACGCGCCGGGAACCCTGGGGGCTGCGCACTTCATTGTTAACAACCTCGCGGATCTGTACCGCGAACTGAAAGCGCGGCGATTCTCCACCATCGTGAGATACGAATTCGAACCGGGAAATCAGCTTGCGGTTCGCTCCGTCGAACGCGTGACCCCCCTCTACCGACACGAAAGCTGACCACGTGCGAACGGAACTCGCGAGCGAGGCAGGATCTTCGTCTAAGTCAAATGAGGACATGGCGCTCATCGGGTCGCGCCTCTTGGTTGTCCTCGACGGCCTGACCGAACGCACGGCATCAGGGTGTATCCACGGCGTCGGATGGTACGTGAACAGGCTGGCAAGTTCCGTGGTCGAGCATGCCGACCAAAGTCCCGAACAGGCGCTTGAAAGCGCAATCAGCCGTACTGCAGAGCTCCATCGAGATACGTGTGACCTGTCACATCCAGGAACGCCTGCGGCGGCCATCGGTATCGTCCAGTTCCAGGAGAATCGGATCAGATACCTCGTTCTCGGGGACGTGACGATCATTGTGGACGTCAACGATTCCGAACACGTGATATCTGACGATCGTCTGGGCAAAGTGAACACAGCGTTGCTGCGTGAAGTAAACGGCCTCACCAATGATTCGCCGGACAAAGAGGTCGCACTTGTACGTATGAAGCATGCCGAGCTGGCGGTCAGAAATAAAGTCGGCGGATATTGGGTGGCGGCATCTGATCCCGCTGTCGCAAGGCAGGCGATGGCAGGTGAATTTGATTTAGCAAATATACGGCGAGTTGCCATCCTTACGGACGGGGCGGCGCGAGTGGTTGATCTATTCGGCGTCTACGAATGGCGCGATGTAATGACAACACTGTCCACCGAGGGGCCGCATGAGCTCATTCGTCAAGTGCGCGCCATTGAACAGTCGGATCCGGTGGGCAAACGCTGGCCTCGCAACAAGGTCTCGGACGACGCGACGGTGATCTACTGCGACACCGGGCAGACGTAGAGCGCATCAACTTCACGACCTATGTTCAACGGCCTCAAGACGCGTCAAGATCCGAGGCTTAACAAGTCCTAACAGAATGCGATCAGTGGTTGAGGCGTCGCCAGCAGATGATGGCGGAGGCGAGGATCATGAAGGCCTCGTGGATGTCGTCGCG
>NZ_JBFBCE010000053.1:0-10834 GCF_040689595.1 Streptosporangium sp. NPDC051023
GTCCACGACCAGTGCCTCCAGGGTCATCTCCCTGCGCAGGTCGCGGTGGAACTGCGCCCAGCCCTCCGCGACCATGTCCGGGACGTGCAGATAGCCGACCCGGCCGCCGCCCAGCTCACGGACGTGCGCCCGGCGCCCGGTCACCCAGTCCTGGTAACGCAGGCGACGATCGTCACGCAGCGGTGTGACGACCGTCTTCCGGCCGCCGCCCAGGGTCAGCTCGACCGGCTTGTCCGCCGCGCCGACCAGCAGCGGCGCCGGGCCCTGCGGCGGCACGGGACGGCCGTCGACGGCCAGCAGCACCTCGCCCTGGCCGATCCCCGCCCCCGGTACGGCCAGCGGCGAGCGGGCGTGCACGTCGGAGGACTCGCCGGGCAGCACCCGGTCGATCCGCCAGCGGCCCTCGCCGTCACGGGACAGGTCGGCGCCGAGCAGGCCGACCGGCTCGGAGAGCCGGTGCCCCCAGAAGGCGGGGTAGACGTAGGCGTGCGAGCTGCCCAGCTCCCCGAGGACCTCCCACAGCAGGTCCGCGAAGTCGTCGGAGGTCGCGAGGCGCTCGACCAGCGGCCGGTATTCCTCGAGCACGGCCTCCCACTCGACGTCCGCCATGTCCTCGACCCAGAAGTCGGCCCGCATCCTGCGGCCCGCCTCGGTGTAGGCGTGCCGCCACAGGGTCACCGGGTCGGCGGTGACGCGGATCCGCGACAGGTCCACGGTCGTGTCGTCGCCGTTCTTCCCCGTGACCGGCCTGATCGTGAGGGTGCCCTTGTCCGAGACGACGAGGTGGGTGCCGTCGCCGCTCACCGCGTACCAGTCGAGCTTTTCGACCACCTCCTCGCACTTGCGCTTGGCCAGGTCGTAGCGGTCGAGCGCGGGCCTGGGCGCCTCACCCCCCACCCGGTCCTGGTCCTCGCCCAGCTCGCCCGTCAGCGGCTCGCGCAGCCAGACGATGCCGCCCTTGACCGCGCTGAGCGCCGAGTACCGGCCCTCGGGCACCGGGACCTGTACGACCCTGGCGGCGATGCCGTCGAGATCGACCGTGAGCGGGGCGTCGTCGTCCTTGTCGTCCTCGGGGTCGGCGAAGGGCCGTCCCTCCGAGCTGGGCGCGAACGGCGACGGCGTGGCCGAGGCCAGCGGCACCAGGTAGGGGCGGTAGCCGTAGGGGAAGGACATGTCGAAGGAGTGGGCGTCGTAGATCGGGTCGAAACCCCTGCGCGACAGGAACGCCAGATACTCCCCGGCGAACGCGGGCGAGACATCGACGAACCGCCCGTCGGTGACGTCGGTGACGACCCGGTCGGCCAGCCTGGCCAGCCGGATCCGGCGCAGCGGCGTGGCGTCCGGGTGCGACCAGGCCAGCCAGGCGGAGTCGGGCGACCAGGCGAGACCGCTGATCTCGCCGTTCGCCGCGACCAGCTCGGCGACCTCTCCCGAGGCCACGTCCACCAGGAGGAGCCTGCCGTCGCGCGCGGCCACCGCGATCGTGCCCGCGTCGGGCGCCACGGCCAGGTCACCGACCTCGCCCAGCTCCCCCGCGGCGATCCTGCGGCTCTCCCCGCCACCGGCCGGGGCGATCTCCAGCCCCTGCCTCTCTCCGTCGTCGAAGACCCACACCACCTGGTCCGTGCCGAGAACGCGTGGCTTCCCCGCCCCCAGGCCTGTGCTGAGCTGCCGCGCGGGACCGTCCCTGTGGGTGACCCAGTGCACCGTCCCCTGGACCTCGACCGCACTGGCCCGCCCGGTCGCGTCGACCGCCAGGTCGTGCAGCCGCCATCCGGCGTTGACCTGGTACGGCTGCCGCCCCCTCGGCGGCGAGCCGAGCCCGACGTCGAGCCTGCGCGTCTCCGCGTCGAGCCCGTCGAGCAGGTAGAGGTCGCCCGCGTTCTGGTAGACGATCCTGGTGCCGTCCGTGGTCGCGTGCCGGGCGTAGAAGGCGTCGTGGTCGGTGTGGCGACGCAGATCGGTGCCGTCGAACGCGCAGGAGTAGAGGTTGCCGACGCCCTCGTGGTCGGAGAGGAAGGCCAGGCGCCCGCCGACGAGCATCGGGCTGGCGAAGTGGCCGTCCACCTCCCTCAGGAGCCGCTCGAAGTCCCCGGAGGCCTCGCGCCGTACCCACAGGCGGCCCGCCGTACCGCCCCGGTAGCGCTTCCAGATCGCGGGGTCGCGGGGAAGCGCGGCGGTGAGCAGCACCACCGTCTCCCCGGCCTCCCCGGCGCCGCCGTCCCCCGTGGCCGACAGATCGGCGACGGGACCGTAGGGCAGCCGCTCCGCCTGACCGTCACTGAGCGCGTAGGCCCAGCTCAGCCAGGTGAACGGCTGGCCCGTCGCGCTGATCGCGAGGATCCTGCCGTCCGGCGTCCAGCCACGGGTGCGGGTTCTGGGATCACCCCAGTAGGTCAGCCTCTCGGCCGAGCCGGACTCCAGATCGGCGAGGTGTACCTCGGGATGGCCGTCGCGAACGCTCGTCCAGGTGACCTTGGTGGCGTCGGGAGAGAGCCGGGGATGCGTGGCGGGTGCCCGGTCCGAGGACAGACGCCACGCCCTGCCTCCGTCCGCGGGGGCCGCCCAGACGTCGTCGTCGGCGACGAAGGTCAGCGTCTCCTGGGAGATGTGAGGGAATCGCAGGTAAAAACCAGAAGCCATCGGTAAATCATATTGTCAGCTATCTGACTAATCAGGAGTAATTCTGCGCAAGATACGCTGAGCGTTATGACGCGAGCTGACAGAGACAACCCGGTGGTGCTCTCCAAGATCTACACCCGCACCGGCGACGACGGCACGACCGCGCTCGGCGACATGAGCCGCACCCGCAAGACCGACCCGCGTCTGGCGGCGTACGCCGACGTCGAGGAGGCGAACGCGGCGATCGGCGTCGCCCTCTCGCTGGGCACCCTCGACGACGACGTCACCGCGGTCCTCGTCCGGGTGCAGAACGAGCTGTTCGACGTCGGCGCCGACCTGTCCACGCCGATCACGGAGAATCCCGAGTTCCCGCCGCTACGCGTCGAGCCCTCCTACGTCGAGTGGCTTGAGGCGCGGTGCGACGAGTTCAACGAGCGGCTCAAGCCGCTGCGCAGCTTCATTCTGCCGGGCGGTCCCCCCGCCGTCGCCCAGCTCCACGTGGCGCGGACCGTGACCCGAAGGGCGGAGCGGACCGTTTGGTCGGCCCTTGAGGCGCATGACGACGTCAACCCGCTGACCGCGAAGTACCTCAACCGCCTCAGCGATCTGATGTTCATCCTGTGCCGGATCGCCGCCGACGGCGAGGAGATCCTCTGGAAGCCCGGCGGCACCCGCTGACCCGACCGCGCGCCTCCACCTCGTTCGAAGCCGTCCCGGCGCTCCTACCGTAAGGCCAGCACTACCAACGGATGGGGGTTCACCGGCTCGTTTCCGGAATGTCCGGATCTCTAGCGTAAGAGTGACCAAACGAGAGATCCGGAAACGAGGGACGACAAGTGGCGACGCACGCGGTGCGCCTCAACGCGGTGACCAAAACGTACGGGAAGGAAGTGCACGCGCTACGCGGGGTCACGGTCGACCTGCCCCGGGGCGGTTTCACCGCCGTCATGGGCCCTTCGGGTTCCGGCAAGAGCACCTTCCTGCACTGCGCGGCCGGGCTGGACACCCCCACCTCCGGCACGGTGCACATCGGCGACACGGAGCTGTCGCGGATGAACGAGACCCAGCTGACCGAGCTGCGCCGGGACAAGGCGGGGTTCGTCTTCCAGGCGTTCAACCTGATCCCCTCGCTCAGCGTGACCGAGAACATGCTGCTGCCGTTCCGGCTCGCGGGCACCCGGCCCGACAAGGCCTGGTCGGCCGAGGTGATCAACCGGGTCGGGCTGAGCGAGCGCGCGCGGCACCGGCCCTCCCAGTTGTCCGGCGGGCAGCAGCAGCGGGTGGCCATCGCCCGCGCGCTGGTGACCAGGCCGGAGGTGGTCTTCGCCGACGAGCCGACGGGCGCGCTGGACACCCAGACCGCCGCCGAGGTGCTCGGCCTGCTGCGCCAGGTGGTGAACACCACGGGCCAGACCGTGGTGATGGTGACCCACGACCCGGTGGCCGCCTCATACGCCGACCGGGTGCTGTTCCTGGCCGGAGGCGCGCTGGTCGACGAGGTGTACGCCGCGAGGCCTGAGACGATCGCGCAGCGCATGGCCGCGCTCGGCCGCCTGAGGGCCGTGCCGTGCTGAAACTCGCCTTCGCCACCTCGCGTGGCCGTCTGCTCTCGCTCGCGAGCTCGTTCATCGCGCTGTTGTTCGCCGTGGCCCTGGTCGCCTCGTGCGGGCTGCTCATGGAGAGCGGCATACGCGCCCGCCTCCCGGCCGAGCGGTACGGCGCCGCCCCGGTCGTGGTGGCGGGACAGCAGCAGGTCTTCCGCAAGATGGAGCAGGCCGACATAGGTCAGCCTCTTTCCGAGCCGGTCGCGATCCCGGCCTCCCTCGCCGAGAAGATCGCCAAGGTGCCCGGTGTCGCCAAGGTCGTGCCCGAGATCGGCTTCCCGGTCGGCCTGACCGGCGCCCAGGGGCGTGTGGTCGGGCGCTCCTGGGAGTCGGCCGAGCTCACGCCGTACACCCTGATGAAGGGCCGCGCGCCCGCCGCGTCCGGCGAGATCGTCACGGACGTCACGCTGGGCCGCAAGGTCGGCGAGAAGGTGCGCGTCACCGGCCGGGACGGCGTCCGGGAGTACACCGTGACCGGGATCGCCGGGCCCGGCGTTGCCCGGCAGGCGTCGGTGTTCTTCACCGCGCAGCGCGCCACCGAACTGTTCGCCCGCCCCGGCAAGGTCTCGGCGTTCGGCGTGTTCGGCAAGGTCGAGGGCGAAAGCGAGCGGCTGGCGGAGCGGGTCGAGCGGGCGCTCGGCGACACCGTGACGGTGTACTCGGGCGACCAGCGCGGAATGGCCGAGGAGCCCGCGGCGCAGGGGGGCCGGGAGATGCTCATCGCGCTCAGCGGCAGCCTCGGCGGCGTGATCCTCATGGTGGCAGGGCTGGTGATCTCCGGCGCGTTCGGGCTCTCGGTCCGGCAGCGCGACCGGGAGATCGCCCTGCTGCGGGCGATCGGCGCGACGCCCGGGCAGATCCGCGCCATGATCGGGCGGGAGGCGCTGGTCATCGGGCTCGCGGCCCTCGTGCCCGGACTGCCGTTGGGGGGCGTGCTGGGAAGGTGGCTGTTCGACCAGTTCAGCGCGAAGGGCATGGTGCCGCAGGGGTTCACCCTGGCGGTCGGCCCCATTCCCATGTTGGTCGCGGGTGTGGTCGGGCTGCTCATCGCCTGGCTGTCCGCCCGCGGCGCCGTACGACGCGCCGCCCGCATCAAGCCGACCGAGGCGCTGGGCGAGGCCGCGGTCGAACGCAGGGAACTCGGCCGTGGCCGGATGGTCACCGGTTTGGTCTTCCTCGTCCTGGGCACGGCCGCCTCGGGCGCGGCCATGGTCGCGGCCGGCGAGACGGCCGCGATGAGCGCGAGCGCGATCGTGCTGCTGCTCATCACCGCCGCCGCCCTGCTGGGCCCCTGGCTGGTACGGCTGGCCGCGGGCCTGGCGGGCGGCGTGATCCGCCGGACCTCGCCGGTCGGCGGCTACCTGGCCGTGGCCAACACCCGGACCGCGGCCAAGCGGCTGGCCTCGGTCGCCACCCCGCTCATCCTGATGTTCGCCTTCACCGCGACCATCCTGTTCTCCCAGTCCACCCTGGGTCACGCGGCCGCCGGGCAGGCACTGGAGGGCAACCGCGCCGACTACGTCCTGGAGTCGACAGGACCTGGCCTGTCCCCCGAGGTCGCCCAGGCCGCCCGCGATCTGCCCGGCGTCAAGGGGGTGACCGAGACGATCCGCACCAAGGTGCTCGCCGACACGATCGAACTGGGAGACCGCACGCTGAAGCCGATGGAGGCGATCGGCCTGACCGTCCCCGCCCACGGGATCGACCTCGGCGTCACCTCCGGCTCACTGGACCGGCTGCGCGACAACGGGGTGGCGCTGAGCACCCTGGCCGCCGGCGGCTTCGGCGCCTCGGTCGGAGACACGGTCAAGCTGCTTCTGGGGGACGGCACCCCCGTCAAGCGGACCGTCGTGGCCGTCTACGAGCGCGGTCTCGGGTACGGCGACGTCGCCCTGCCGTACGCGCTGGCGCGCGATCACTCGGCGGCCGGAATGGCCGACCGGCTGTACGTCACCGGCGGCACCAAGGACCGGCTCGCCGCACTGGCCGCGTCGGCCCCCGGCCTGACGGTCCTGGACCGAGCCGGCGCGGGCGCGGCGGTCAACGCGGCGCAGGAGTTCAGCAACTGGGTCAACCTCCTGCTACTTGGGATGATCATCCTGTTCATCGTGATCTCGGTGGTCAACACGCTGGTCACGGCCACCAGCGCGCGGGTGCGGGAGTTCGCGCTGCTGCGCCTGGTCGGCGGCACCCGGCGGCAGGTGCGCGGCATGGTGCGCTGGGAGGCGCTGCTGATCGGCGGGCTCGCGGTGATCACCGGAACCCTGATCGCCGCGCCGACGCTGATGGCGCTCAGCTATGGGGTGACCGGCTCACCGCTGCCACACGTGTCGCCTCTCGTCTACGCGGCGATGGCGGTGATCACGATGGGGCTGGCGTACACGGCGACCCTGACCCCGGCCAGAACGGTGCTGCTCGGCCGACCGGCCGAGCAAATCCGCGGGTGAGTTTCACCCCTCGATCGTCCCCGGGCCGGCACGCGCGACACGCGTGCCGGCGAACCGCTTGAACCGCGCGGACTGCTTGAACCGCACGGACTGCTTGGACCGCGAACCGCGCGGACCGTGGAATCGTGACGGAGGGATCAGCCGCAGCTCGGGTGGTCGCCGGAAGCCTCCTGGTCGTGGCCGGACCCGGGGGCCCGTAGCCGTTCGAGCACCGTGTGGGAGATGTCGGCGAGCACGTCGAGTTGGTCGGCGGTCAGCGGGTCGATCAGCCAGTGGCGGATGTGCGCGATACGGCGGGGCGTCGCCATGGCGATGGCGGCACGCCCCGCCTCGGTGAGCACGACCACCGCGCCGCGCGGAGCCTCGGGGCACTGCTCGCGGATCAGCAGCCCGCGCTCGGCCATGCGGGTGATGCGGATTCCATGCTCAAGATCGGCATCATCATCGGCAGCACCCGGCCGGGCCGTACGGCCGAAACGGTCGCCCGCTGGGTGCGGGACATCGCGGCCAAGCGCGACGACGCCGAGTTCGAACTGGTCGACCTCGCCGACTACAACCTGCCGAACCTGGACGAGGAGAACCACCCGGCGCAGGGACTGTACGCGCGACCGCACACCCTGGCGTGGGCACGGAAGATCGACGAGTTCGACGGCTACGTCCTCGTCACCCCCGAGTACAACCACTCAACCTCGGGGGCGCTCAAGAACGCACTGGACTTCCTGTACCGGGAGTGGAACAACAAGGCGGTCGGCTTCGTCTCCTACGGCGCGGCCGGGGGCGTGCGAGCCGTCGAGCATCTGCGCCTGATCGCCGGGGAGCTTCAGCTTGCGGACGTCCGCGCCCAGGTCGAGCTGAGCCTCTTCACCGACTTCGAGAACTTCACGGTGTTCACCCCCTCCGCCCGTCAGGAGGGCACGCTCACCACGATGCTCGACCAGCTCGTCGCCTGGAGCGCCGCCCTCAGAACCGTCAGGGCCGCCTGACGACACTCCACCTCGTCACTCTCCGCACTCGAAGGGCGACATCCAGCACCGAAACGATGGACTTGTGTGGCCGATGGGACAGAAAAGCATCCGTCGCCACGGAGGTGATTCATGTGGACACTCTCAGTGAGCTTCTTTCTCTCGCGAAAGGAATCCCCTCATGCCTACCGCACGCATCGCCTCCGGCAGCACGCAGCCCGGACAGGGCTGGCAGGCCTACGGCGCCAATGGCATCTTCATCGACGTGGACACCACCTCGGCCCGCTTCACCGGCAGACCCGTCTATGTCACCTCCATCAGCGGCACGGGCGCCCAGTGGAGCCTCGTCGGCCCCAGCGCCGTCTACGAGATCACCGCCACCAAGTTCCGCGTCTATGTGCAGTGGCGCGACGCCACACCGATCTCGCCTGCGACGGCCCAGCAGTACGGCTGGTTCATCCAGTGGATCGGCTACGACAACCCCTGATCCCATCTGAACGAAGATCGGGCCAAGAAGTACGTCAGGGCCCAAGGAAGTCCCGGGAAGACCCAGCGGGAACGGGCAAGGACCTAACGGGGCCGAAGGGGCCCGGCGAGAACCGAAGGCGTCCGCATCGCGGGCGCCTTCGCGTCGTCGAATGCCCTCATATTTCGCTCACACCCCAAAATTAGGACTTTCTCTACCAAAGCCCAATCAGCCCTAAAAGCATATCTATTGCGCATTTCATGGCAGATCGCCCTTATCCCCCCTTACTTGCCGGCAAAAACCAGGCGAGCAAAAGATGCATAACTCGCGAAGCAAGCGGGACCGCTACGCTAATGAATGACCTTCTCTTGAGGCGCCTGCGGGAAAGCCGATGTTGGCTGGACCCCGGGGCGGCGAAATCCATCAGGAGCCGACAGAGAGGGTAAAGGCGGATGACAACATCACAATCCGGCGATGAGCCGGGAAAGGGGGACGAACAGGAGGACACGGCTTCCAGGAAGCCCGCCTCCCACAACCCCCGCGGTAACCGCCTTCGTCGTCGTCTTCGCCTGGTAGTGCAGCTGGGCACGGTGGCCACCGTGCTCGCCAAGCTGTATCTCACCATCCGCGAGGGCTGGCCTGGGCTGTAACGAGCCCAAGCCAGCTAGCGGCGCACCGGGCGGGGGTTCCGTGAACAGTTCCAGCTGGGCCGGGACCTCCGCCTTTTAGTTCCGTCGTCGACTATTACATCGCGACGGCTGAACACCTGACTCTATCTCTACATAGCTAGATGGTATCCGCCGATGAATGATGTTCTCCGTCTTACAGGCGCCACTCTCGACGTGCTCGAAGCCCTCGCCGCCGCCGACGGCCAGACGGTGTACGGCCTGCAACTCGCCGACGCCACCCGGAGGCCGACCGGCACGATTTACCCGCTGCTCGCACGCCTGGAGGAGCGAGGCTGGCTGGAGGGCGGGTGGGAGAGCGGAGACGACACGCGCCGCAGGGGCCCCCGGCGCCGTTACTACCGCGTCACCGGCGACGGCCGCGAGCACATCGCCGCCGCCCTGCGCAGGCGGGAGCGCAAGATCCCCCCACCGCCGCGGACGGCCACCCGGCCTGACCGTCTCGAGCATCCGCCGGGCGCCGGGGTCGGCGCAGAACAGGTCGTCGGCGAGTTCGTCCACGAGTTGCGCACGTTGCGCGAGCGGGCGGGAGGGCCCTCGCTCAGACAGTTGGCCGCGCGCACCTACTACAGCCCGGCCGCGCTGTCCGAGGCGTTCGCAGGCCGTACCCTCCCCTCGGAGAAACTGCTCGAGGCGATCGTCTCGGCCTGCGCCGGAGACTCTCACGAGTGGGCTCTGCGCCGCTCCCTGGCCGAGCAGAGCATCCGGTACGGGATCCGGATCCCATACCGCTTCCAAGACTTCTACCCGCTGGGAGTCCGGTGGGTTCAGGCGGCCCTGCGCCCACAGGGCCTCCAACGGACCGACATCGAGGACATCGCCCAGGAGACACTGCTGGCCGCCTATCAGCGCTGGCGATCGGTGATCCCCAACCTGCGGCAGTGGATACCGCAGCAGGCCCGCCGGATGGCCCTGTCCCTCCCGCGGAGAGCCCGGCAGGCCTGGCATCTGGACGGGACATACGTCCCCGCCCTCGATCTCGACCTGAGCGTTTCACCTCCGCCACCGGGAAACCCCCGCCAGGGAGACGTCGCGGACGCCGTGGTGGCACGGATGTCAGCCGACCACCTGCTGCGGGGCATGGACCGGCGCACAGCGCAGGTCGTCTACCTCACGAGTCACGGCTTCACGACCGCCGAAATCGCCGAACGGCTCGCGATGACGACCGTGGCCGTCGAAGGACGCAGGCGCCGGGTGCGAACCCGCCTGCGGCTCGACGGCGCGCCCCCGATCACCGCGGAGCACGCCGCCTACCTGCGTCATCTCCGCCGCCTGCGCGAAGAGGCAGGCAATCCACCACTGCGGGAGATAGCGGGCCGGGTCGGCTACAGCCACACGCACGTCGCCGCCGTGCTCGCGGGAGCGGTTTCCCTGCCCGGCTGGGAGTTCACCGCGCGGATCGTCCGATCCCTCGGCGGCGAGGCGAGAACGGCGCGCAGACTGTGGGAGGAGGCTCGGCCCCACCGGACACCGGAGAAGCCGGACGATCACGCGAACGTGACGGAGCCGGACAGTCCCGCGGACGTGGCGGCCAGGATCGGGGACACCATGACGCTCTGGAAGCTGGCCGACCACCTGGAACAGGCGGGCAAGACTGCGGAGGCCGTCCGGGTCTGGCGCACCGCGGCCGAGGCCGGCGACACCTACGCGATGGCGATGACGGCCGAACTGCTGGTGCGCCTCGGGGATCGCGACGAGGCCGAGACCTGGCTGCGCCGCGCCGTTGACGCCGGTGACGCCGAAGCCTGGCAAGGACTCATCCGGCTCCTGGAACAGACGGGCCGCACCGAGGAAGCCATCGAGATCTGGCGCCACGCCGCCACCACCGGCGACCTGTCCGCAACCCGCAAACTCACCCGACTCCTCCAACAGGCAGGCAGAACGGAAGAAGCCATCAACGCCTGGCACCGCGCCGCGGACGCGGGCGACGTCGAAGCCCGCCAAGAGCTCACCCGGCTCCTGGAACAGACGGGCCGCACCGAGGAAGCCATCGAGATCTGGCGCCACGCCGCCACCACCGGCGACCTGTCCGCAACCCGCAAACTCA
>NZ_JBFBCE010000053.1:10933-62208 GCF_040689595.1 Streptosporangium sp. NPDC051023
CCCCGACTCCTCCAACAGGCAGGCAGAACGGAAGAAGCCATCAACGCCTGGCACCGGGTCGCCGACGCCGGAGACCTCTTCGCCACCCGCAGGCTGACCCGCCTCCTGCAGCGGGCGGGCAGAACGGAGGAGGCCATCGCAGCCTGGCACCGCGCCGTCGACGCGGGCGAGGCGGGTGAGACCGGGGAGGCCCAGGCCCGCCAGGAGCTCACCCGGCTCCTGGAACAGACGGGCCGCACCGAGGAAGCCATCGAAGTGTGGCAGCATGCCGCAAGAACCGGCGGCGCCCAGGCCCACCAGGAGCTCACCCGGCTTCTAGAACAGACGGGCCGCACCGAGGAGGCCGTCGAAGTGTGGCAACAGGTCGCCGTCACCGCCGAGGATCCGGCTGAGCGGGCGCTCGCCCACCAGGCTCTCACCCGCCTCACCCACCAGCCGCTGTCGAGCCTGCGGGTCGAATATGAGCTGCGGGCCGCCTCGAACACCGGAGACGACCTCGCCCTGCTCGCCCTCGTCCATCTTCTGGAGCAGGAGGGACGGCATCGGGAGGCGGAGGCCGTGCTCCACACGGCGGCGGTGGCGGGCAACGTGCTCGCGGCCCAGACGATCTCGCATCGCCTCACCGGCACGGACCGGCTCACCGACTCCCGGGCTCCCCACCCCCGGACCGAACACACCTGGACGCGTCATCCTGCGTCAGCCGTACGGCCTGATCCCGGCCCACCTGCGCGGTCCGGCACAGGTAGTCACCGATGACGGCGAGTTCGTCGTCGGTGTACGTCTCGAGGATCTCGGCGAACGCCCTGCCCGGGATCTCCCATTCCTGCCCGACCCTGGCCGTGGAGTCGGCCGCCAGCAGGACCAGGGTCCGCCTGCGGTCGCCGGGGTCGGCGCGTCGTACGACGAGACCGATCCTCTCCAGGCGATCGACCAGCCGGGTGGCCGACCCCGGGGTCAGACCGGTCATCCTGGCGATCTCCCCCGTGCTCAGCGGCCCGGTCTCCAGGTCGAGCAGGCTCAGACACTGCAGGTCGGTGGGGTGCAGGCCCAGCTTGTCGGCCAGCGCCTGGTTGAACAACGTGTAAGCCGCGTAGTGCCGTCTGCTCTCGGCGACGACTCGCCCGAGCAGCTTCGCCCGGTTTGACACCGAGCCTCCCTTGCCTCAAATTATGTGCGTTACACAATCTTTGTGCGACGCAATATATGTGTCACGATTACATTCTATGTGACGCCTTCCTGCGTCCTCCATCTCCGACGGCACGGGCCTCCTGGCGTGAACTCCAGCCCCACCAGCCTCAGGCCCGCGCGAAGCACCCGGGAACCCGCCGAAAGGAAACCCGAAAAATGACCACCCTCATCACCGGAAGCCGTGGGCTCGTCGGCAGCACGCTCCTGACCCTGCTGCACGGCAAGGGCCACGACGTGCGCGCGGCCTCTAAGGAGCCGGAGCGGCTCAGCCCACCCGAAGGCGTGCCGACGGTGAGATGCGACCTCACCGACCCCGCCACCTTCCCCGCGGCCCTGGCCGGGATCACCTCGGTCTTCCTCTACGCCGAGCCGTCGCACATCGACGCGTTCGTCAAGCAGGCCGCCGACGCCGGGGTCCGGCACATCGTGCTGCTGTCGTCCAGCGCGGTGCTCTCGCCCGACGCGGACATCAACCCCATTGCCAGACCTCACCGGGAGGTCGAGCAGGCCCTGACGGCCTCCCCCATCGAGACGACGCTCCTGCGGCCCGGCGCCTTCGCGAGCAACGCGCTGCAGTGGTCCTGGTCCATCAAGGCCACCGGCACGGTGAGCCTGCCCTATCCGAACGCCCACAGCGACCCCATCCACGAGGCGGACATCGCCGACGTCGCACTGGCCGCGCTCACCGACCCCGCGCTCGGCGGCAAGGAGTATCACCTGACCGGCCCCGAGTCCCTCACCTTCCAGCAGCAGATCGACCACCTCGCCCGCGCGATCGACCGGCCCGTCACGATCGAGGTCATCAGCGAGGAGGCGTGGAGAGGGGAGATGACGAAGTACGCCCCCGCTGCGGTCGCCGACGCACTCCTGAACTGGTGGCGGCAGCAGGACAACTCCCCGACCGAGCCCACCGGGACCGTCGAGCGGGTGACCGGCCACCCGGCCAGGTCCTTCGCCACCTGGGCCGAAGACCACGCGGACGCCTTCAGGAACTGAGCCCGTCCACACCCACGAGGGGCGCGCCTCTCATCACGGGACGATATGCCCCCGGGAGGCGCCGCCCGCGCACGAACCGCGCGTAGCGTGCCGAGCACGAGGAGCGGGGCCGCGGCCGGACGTCATCTCCGTCGAGAGGATCCGAGGAACAGGCGCAGCGTACGCGCAGGACAACAGACGGTTCACGGTTCGAACCCGCCCTTATCCAGCTTGACATACGAAAATGCTATGCCTTTACGGGGCTTGTCAACTTTTCTCCTACATGTCACCTTTGGTTCAGCCCTGGCCGGCCACGGCTCCTAGCTAGTCCCTTCCCCCCCTTGCGGGACTTGTGAGAGGAGTCATCCGTAGTGAGGTCCAAGACAAGGCTGGGAGGCGTCGCCGTACTGGCGGTCGCCGCCCTGGCCACATCCGCGCTCACGAGCGCGACCGGCGCGTACGCCCACAGTGCATCGACGGACCCGTCAGCAACCGCGAGTTCCGAAGGCGCGTACGCCCCGCCGGACGCCCAGAGCCGTGAGCGCGCGATCGCCACCGCGGACAAGGCGCTGGTGTCGCAGTCCCAGGCACTGCACAAGGCTCCGGAAGACAGCTTCACCCACGACAGGACCGTCGCGGGAACACTCAGCCTCCAGTACGTGCACTACAAGCGCACCTACCGGGGCCTGCCCGTCTACGGCGGTGACGTGATCGTCGCCACCGACCGGACGGGTGAGCAGGTACGGGACGTCGTCTCCGGCCAGCAGGCCAAGCTGGACCTGGACACCAACGCCACCGTCAGCGCGGACGCGGCCTCGGCCACCGCCCGCGGCCAGCTCACCACCGTCAACACCGCGGCCCAGCCCGTGCTGGTCGTGCACGCCGCCACCGAGACCCCGGTGCTGGCGTGGGAGGTCGCGCTCACCGGACGCACCGAGCACGCGGAAAGCGTGCTGCACGTGTACGTCGACGCCCACACCGGCGCCGTCGTCGACAAGGTGGACGAGGTCAAGGAAGGAACCGGCAAGGGCTTCTACAACGGCACGGTCACCATCCAGACCTCCGGCTCCTACTCCCTGACCGACACCACCAGGCCCGGCCTGAAGTGTGGCGGCCAGAACGGCTCCGCCTACACCAAGAGCACCGACTCCTGGGGCAACGGATCCGGCACCAACCTGGAGACCGCCTGCGTCGACGCGTACTACGCCGCCCAGAAGGAATGGGACCTGCTGAAGAACTGGCTGGGTCGCAACGGCTTCAACGGCACCGGCGGCGCCTTCCCCGCGCGCGTCGGCCTGAGTGACGTCAACGCCTACTGGAACGGCTCGTACACCAACTTCGGCCACAACCAGGCCAACAACCAGCAGGCCACCCCGATCGACGTGGTCGCCCATGAGTACGGCCACGCCATCTTCCAGTTCTCCGGCTCCGGCGGCTCGGGCAGCGGCAACGAGGCCGGCGGCCTGAACGAGTCCACCGGCGACATCTTCGGGGCCCTCACCGAGGCCTACGCCAACAACCCCAACGACCCGCCGGACTACAGCGTCGGCGAGGAGGTCAACCTGGTCGGCAGCGGCCCGATCCGTTACATGTACAACCCGTCCCTCAAGAGCGACCCGAACTGCTACAGCTCCTCCATCCCCAGCACCGAGGTGCACAAGGCCGCGGGCCCGCAGAACCACTGGTTCTACCTGCTCGCCGAGGGCACCAACCCCGGTGGCGGCAAGCCGGCAAGCCCCGTCTGCTCCGGATCGTCGAGCCTGACCGGCATCGGCATCCAGAAGGCCGGGAAGATCTTCCAGGGTGGCCTCAACCTCAAGACCATCCCCTGGACGCACGGCAAGGCCCGGGTGGCGACCCTGAAGGCCGCCAAGTCCCTGTACACGTGCACCGAGTTCAACGCGGTCAAGGCCGCGTGGAGCGCGGTCAACGTCCCCGCGCAGAGTGGCGAACCCAGCTGCTGACCGCGGACGCCGGACGCCGGCGACGGTGACCCCGCCGTCAGGCGCCCGCCGAGCACCCGTCTGACGCAGGCCTGATACATCTCGGGGCAGGCCGACGTCGGCGGCGGTGTCCACCGCCGGCCCCGGGGACGACGCCCGAACCCCGGCCACCCTCGACCGCTTCATGAGTGGCACACCCGCACCGTCACTCACGGAGCGTCCCGCCGGGATCGCGTTCTTCCGAGCAGGAACGCCGGATGGCCCGGACCACACCAGGTCCGGGCCATCCTCCGCGTCCGGGAGGCTTGGCTCACTCCTCCAGGGAGGTCTCCTCGCTCCCTGCGCCGAGGTCGAAGCCGATGCCGATGCAGCGGGGCCGCGGAATGACCACCACGTCGTCGACGACCGGGCCGTACAACCCGTCGGTTGTGGAGGCCAGGCTCAGCACCGCGCTGGAGTCCTGGGCGCAGAAGGTGAACCTCTCCCAGACGTAGCCCATGCTCTGTGGCGTCTTGCCGGTGGTGTCGAAGCTGAAGTCCTTCTGGGTCAGGAGAAGGCCCTGTGTCACCCTGGCGTATCCCGTCTTCACGACGGGAGCGCCGTAGGTGTTCCCCGCCAGGGCGAAGCTGGCGGTGTAACAGCGTCCCGGCGTCGTGGAGATGGTCTGTTCGATCGCCCCTCGCCGGTTGCCCGTCAGGTCCAGCGACTGCCGTCCTCTGGCCGCCCGCCACGGACCGTCCCGGCCTATCAGGTCGACCGATCCCGTCGTGACGTTCCATTCCCCGATGCCGCTGCCCGTGTCGTAGAGAGCCTGTCCGGCGATCACCGGTGTCTCGAAGCCGCCGTTGCCGACAACGGGGGCCGCTTCGGCCGAGGCCGGGGCTCCCATCGAGGTGAGACAGGCGCAGAGGGCGAGGGCACAGGTCGCCGTCCTGGCCGTCCTCCGGCCGCGAACCAACGGAACAATCATGGTCTTCCTCCTGCTACGCGTGATCTTCACTCGTGACGAGGCGACCGGCTCATCTGGCCACACGCTCACGATTGACCACACTGAGTAGTCACAAGAAGATCCACGGTAACGGGGAAGGGCCGACCTGCCTCTGTGGCACGCCAGCCGGAGAAGAGAAGAAAAGCGGTCAGGCCACGTCGAGGTAGGCGCTGGGCGGGGCGGACTCAAGCCAGGCGACGAAGCCGGTCAGGGCGCGGTAGCCCATCGCAAGCTCGAACGCGTTCTCCCCGTTCCGGCACTCCAGTGCCGTCACGCCCTCGATGAACCCGTAGAACTCATCGGGCCCGATCCTGCGGCGCCCGGAAACGACAAGGCCGCGCCTCACGATCACGTGGCGCGGCCTTGGAAGCAGACCTATGAGCGGAATCCAGTTGAGCTGGCCGTCGGCGTAGCGGGCCACACCGACCCGCCAGCCTCGCTCTCCCGACATCGGGCGCAGGCAACACAGCACCGAGCCCCGGGACCGGGTCAGGATCAGCACACGGGAGGCGAGGAGGGCGACGAGCAGCGTCACCACGATGAGTACGTCCAGCACCACCATGTCTCCGCCCCCAACAACCGGTACCGCTCAGAAGCAGAATTTATCCGACTTCTTCGCCTGCCGCGCGCAACCTGGCCCTGGCGCGCTTGGCTTCGAGGGCGGCGTCGGCGTCCTCCTGGTTGGCCTCGATGGAGGCCTGTGCCCGCTGGAGGGCGTCCTTGGCCGCGGCGACGTCGACCTCGGAGCCGAGCTCGGCCATTTCGGCCAGGATCGACACCTCGTTGTCCGCCACCGAGAGGAACCCTCCGTGGACCGCGGCGACGAGGTCGGGCTCGCCACCGCCGCGCTTGACCGTCAGCACGCCGCCCTCGACGAGGACGCCGAGCACAGGCGCGTGCTTAGGCATGATACCGATCTCGCCGTCGATGGTCTTGGCAATCACCATGTCGGCCTCGCCTGACCAGATCTCACGCTCCGGCGAGACGACTCCTACTCGCAGCTTCGCCACTTTCCTGAAGTTCCTTTCGAACCAGGCACCGGTACGGCGGGCCGTACCGGTGCCGATGGCGACTAGCGGGCGAGTTCCTTGGCCTTGGCGATGGCCTGCTCGATGCCACCGACCATGAAGAACGCCTGCTCGGGCAGGTGGTCGTAGTCACCGGCGCACAGACCCTTGAACGAGGCGATCGTCTCGTCCAGCGGCACGAACTCACCCGGCTGACCGGTGAACGCCTCGGCGGCGTACATCGGGTGGGACAGGAAGCGCTCGATGCGGCGGGCCCGGTTGACGGTGACCTTGTCCTCTTCGGAGAGCTCGTCGATACCGAGGATCGCGATGATGTCCTGCAGTTCCTTGTACTTCTGCAGGATCCGCTTGGTCTCCTGGGCCACGCGGTAGTGCTCCTCGCCCAGGATGAGCGGGTCGAGGATCCGCGAGGTGGAGTCGAGCGGGTCCACCGCGGGGTAGATGCCCTTCTCCGAGATCGGCCGGGACAGAACGGTCTGCGCGTCGAGGTGCGCGAACGCGTTGTGCGGGGCCGGGTCGGTGATGTCGTCCGCGGGGACGTAGATCGCCTGCATCGAGGTGATCGAGTGACCGCGGGTCGAGGTGATGCGCTCCTGGAGAACACCCATCTCGTCGGCCAGGGTCGGCTGGTAACCCACCGCGGACGGCATACGGCCGAGCAGGGTGGACACCTCGGAACCGGCCTGGGTGAACCGGAAGATGTTGTCGATGAACAGAAGCACGTCCTGCTTCTGCACGTCACGGAAGTACTCCGCCATGGTGAGGGCGGACAGCGCGACGCGCAGACGGGTGCCCGGGGGCTCGTCCATCTGGCCGAAGACGAGGGCGGTGTCCTTGAGAACGCCGGCCTCCTCCATTTCCAGCCAGAGGTCGTTGCCCTCACGGGTGCGCTCGCCGACGCCCGCGAACACCGAGGTGCCCGAGAACTTCAGCGCGACGCGGCGGATCATCTCCTGGATCAGAACGGTCTTGCCGACGCCGGCGCCGCCGAACAGACCGATCTTTCCACCCTTGACGTACGGGGTGAGCAGGTCGATGACCTTGATGCCGGTGGGCAGCATCTCGGTGCGCGACTCGAGGGTGTCGAAGGCAGGCGAGGGACGGTGAATGCCCCAGCGCTCCTCGATCTTGAGCGACGCGGTCGGCACGTCCAGGGACTGGCCCAGGGTGCTCCACACGTGGCCCTTGACGACGTCGCCGACCGGCACGGAGATGGCGGCGCCGGTGTCGGTCACCGCCGCACCGCGGGTCACGCCGTCGGTGGGCTGCATGGAGATGGCGCGGACCAGGTTGTCACCCAGGTGCTGGGCGACCTCCAGAGTCAGGGTCTTGGTCTCCCCCGCGAGGGTGACGTCGACGGTCAGCGCGTTGTAGATCTCGGGCATCGCCTCGACGGGGAACTCCACGTCGACGACGGGACCGGTGACCCGCGCGACGCGGCCCACGCCGGTCTCAACAGTCTGTGCAGTCATTTCACTCTTTCCCCGCTGCGGCGTCAGCCAGCGCGTTGGCGCCACCGACGATCTCGCTGATTTCCTGGGTGATCTCGGCCTGGCGAGCCTGGTTCATCTGCATGGTGAACACGCGGATCAGCTCGTTGGCGTTGTCGGTCGCCGACTTCATGGCCCGGCGACGCGAGGCGTGCTCAGAGGCCGCCGACTGGAGCAGCGCACTGAAGATGCGCGACTCCACGTAGCGCGGCAGCAGCGTGTCGAGCACGGCGCCCGCGGTGGGCTCGAACTCGAAGTACGGCAGCGGCGTCTCCGGCTTCTCGGAGGTCTCCTCGATCTCCAGCGGCAGGATGCGCTTGACCACGACCTCTTGCGTGAGCATCGACACGAACCCGGTCGAGACGATGTGGATCTCGTCCACGCCGTCCTCCGCAGAGAACGCCTCGATCAGCGTGTCCGCGATCTGCTTGGCGTGGGCGTACGACGGGCTGTCGGAGAACCCGTCCCACCGCCCGGCCATCTCACGACCGCGGAAGGTGTGCCAGGCGATGCCCTTGCGACCGACCACGAAGGGGATCGGCGTGATGCTCTTCCCCTTCAGCAGCGTGCCGAGGGCCTCGGCCTCACGCAGGATGTTGGCGTTGAAGCCGCCACAGAACCCGCGGTCGCTGGTGACGATGAGCACGGCCGCCTTGACGGGCCGCTCCTTCGCCACGGTCAGCGGGTGGTCGACGCTGTTGGTGTTGCTGACGACGCCCGTCACGGCGCGGGTGATCTCGCGCTCGTACGGCACAGCCGCCTGCATCCGCTGCTGCGCCTTGACGATGCGCGATGAGGCGATGAGCTCCTGGGCCCGCGTGATCTTCGCCGTGGACCTGACCGACTTGATCCGCCGCCGCAGCAGTCTTAGCTGGGCACCCATCGGCTACTTCTTCTCAGCCGAGCGAACGTGCTTGGTGATCTTCTCCTGGCCGACCTCGTCGGCGCCGAGCGCCGCGACCGGCTCCTCGTTGATCAGCAGCTCGCCCGCCGAGGTCTCGAAGGTCTTCTTGAACTCGGTGATGGCGTCCTTGAGAGCCGTCACCGTGTCGTCGGACAGATCCTTCGTCTCGCGGATGCCGTCGAAGATGCCCTTGTTCTCCCGGGAGAGGTAGTCAAGGAAGTCCGCCTCGAAGCGGCGGATGTCCTCGACCGGCACGTCGTCCAGCTCGCCGGTGGTGCCCGCCCAGACCGAGACGACCTGCTTCTCGACCGGGAACGGGGTGTACTGGGCCTGCTTGAGCAGCTCGACCAGGCGCTGGCCGCGCTCCAGCTGGGCACGGGAGGCCGCGTCCAGGTCGGAGGCGAAGGAGGCGAAGGCCTCCAGGTCACGGAACTGCGACAGCGAGAGGCGGAGCGTGCCCGCGACCTTCCGCATCGCCTTGACCTGCGCGGAGCCACCGACTCGGGAGACGGAGACACCGACGTTGATGGCCGGACGCACACCCGCGTTGAACAGGTCGGTCTCGAGGAAGCACTGACCGTCGGTGATGGAGATGACGTTGGTCGGGATGAACGCCGAGACGTCGTTGCCCTTGGTCTCGATGATCGGCAGACCCGTCATCGAACCGGAGCCCAGGTCGGCCGACAGCTTCGCGCAGCGCTCGAGCAGCCGGGAGTGTAGGTAGAAGACGTCGCCGGGGAAGGCCTCACGGCCCGGCGGGCGGCGCAGCAGCAGCGAGACGGCGCGATAGGCGTCGGCCTGCTTGGTCAGGTCGTCGAAGACGATGAGGACGTGCTTGCCCTGGTACATCCAGTGCTGGCCGATGGCCGAACCGGTGTAGGGCGCGAGGTACTTGTAACCGGCGGGGTCGGAGGCCGGGGCGGCGACGATGGTGGTGTACTCCATCGCGCCCGCCTCCTCGAGGCGGCCCTTGACCTGGGCGATCGTGGAGCCCTTCTGACCGACCGCGACGTAGACGCAGCGAACCTGCTTGTCCGGGTCGCCGGAGAGCCAGTTCTCCCGCTGGTTGAGGATGGTGTCCACGGCGACGGCGGTCTTGCCGGTGCCACGGTCACCGATGATCAGCTGGCGCTGGCCGCGGCCGATCGGCGTCATGGCGTCAACCGCCTTGAGGCCGGTCTGCAGCGGCTCCTTCACCGGCTGGCGCTGGACCACGGACGGGGCCTGGAGCTCGAGGGCGCGCAGGCCCTCGGACTCGATGGCGCCCTTGCCGTCCATCGGAACGCCCAGCGGGTCGACCACTCGGCCGAGGAAGGCGTCGCCGACCGGCACGGACAGGACCTCGCCCGTCCTGCGGACCGACTGGCCCTCCTCGATCTTGCTGAAGTCGCCCAGAACAACGACACCGATCTCCCGGACGTCCAGGTTCAGTGCCAGGCCACGCGTGCCGTCCTCGAACTCAAGCAGCTCGTTCGCCATCGCCGAGGGAAGGCCGGAGACATGGGCGATACCGTCGCCGCAGTCGACGACGGTCCCGATCTCCTCGCGCGCGGCGCCTTCCGGCTCGTACGCCTGGACGAAGCGCTCAAGCGCGTCCCGGATCTCGTCCGGCCGGATCGTAAGCTCCGCCATCTCTCTTCAGTCTCCCTATTCGCCTAGCCGGCCAACCGGCGGCGGACTTCTTCGATTCGTCCCGCGATGGTGGTGTCGATGAGGTCGTCCCCGATCCGCACCGAGAACCCTCCGAGCACTCGCGGGTCCACCTCGACGTTCAGATGAACGTCGCGGCCGTACGAGGTGCGCAGCCACGTGGCGAGACGCCGCTTCTGCTCCTCTGAGAGCTCGACGGCACTGCGCACCACCGCGACGAGGCGCTGCCTCTGAGCGGCGACCAGGTTGCCGAACTCGTCCAGTCCTCTGTCCAGGCTACGTCCTCGCGGATGCAGCACAAGCTGCGTGACCAGACGAAGGGTGGTCGGGGCGACCTTGCCGCCGAGCAGGGAGCCGAGCAGCTCCCGCTTGGCCTGCTCCGCGACGGCGGAGTCGGCCAGGACACGCTGCAGCTCCAGGTTCGAGGCGACGATGCGCCCGAACCGGAACAGCTCGTCCTCGACGTCGTCGAGCTTGCTCTGTGCCTCGGCCTCGGCCGAGGCGGCGACGACGCCGAGCCGCTCAAGGGCGTCGGCCAGGTCTCCCGAGCCGGACCACCTGACGGAGACGGCCTGGACGACCGTCTCCAGAGCGGCGTTGCTGACCTTGCCCTCCAGCAGGACCCGTGCGGCCTGGGCCTTCTGGGTCGCCGGACGAGCGGGGTCGGACAGGTAACGGCGGAGCCCGTGTTCACGGTCGAACAGGTCGGCGACCGCGAAAAGCTCGTCGGCCAGCGAGCCGAGGTCGGCGCTTCCCGCGACAGCGTTGAAGCGCTCTTCGACCTCGGCCAGCGAAGCCCTGCTCAGACCGCGCATCAGCGAACCGCCGCGCTGCTGGACTCGAGCTCCTCGAGGAACCGGTCGACGGTACGGCGCTGACGCGTCTCGTCCTCGAGGGACTCACCGACGATGCGGCCCGCGAGGTCGACCGAGAGACGGCCGATCTCGGAACGGAGCTGAGCGAACGCCTGCTGGCGGTCGGCCTCGATCTGGGCGTGCGCGGCCTCGATGAGGCGGCGGGCCTCGGCCTGCGCCTCCTCGCGGAGCTCGGCCTTGATCTGCGCGCCCTGCTCCCGGGCCTCCTCACGCAGGCGAGACGCCTCGTGACGGGCCTCGGCCAGCTGGTCGCGGTACTGCTTGAGGGCCCGCTGCGCCTCTTCCTGCGCGTCCGCGGCCCGCTTCAGACCACCCTCGATCGCGTCAACGCGCTCGGCCAGGGTCTTCTGAATGCGGGGCACCAGGAGACGGCCCACGAAGAACAGGACAACCAGGAACGCGAACCCGCCGACGACCATCTCGGCTGTTTCGGGCAGGAGCGGGTTCGGCGCTTCCTCTGCCACTGCCGCTAGGAGATACATGGGTGCTGCCTTCCGTCAGAGCGGGTGGTGTATCAGGCCCGGAAGACGAACGCGAGCGCGATACCGATCAGCGCGAGAGCCTCGGCGAAAACGAAGCCCAGGATCATGTTCTGGCGGATCAGGCCGTAGGCCTCGGGCTGGCGGGCGATGGCCTGCACACCCTGGCCGAAGATGATGCCGATGCCGACGCCGGGGCCGATCGCTGCGAGGCCGTAGCCGATGGAACCGAGGTTGCCGGTCACTTCGGCGAGCAGACCACTCATGGGTTGGTTTCCTTTTCTATCGACCAGTGGAGTGTCCACCGGGGTTCTCTGGCGGTGAGAAGGGAAGTCTTAGTGCGCGGGGGCGTGCAGGGCGTCGTTGATGAACATCGCGGCCAGCAGTGCGAACACGTAGGCCTGCAGCGCCTGGATGAACAGCTCGAAGGCGGTCAGCAGGATCGTCATGATGACCCCGAGCACACCGATCGGGGCGCCGAGCGGAGTCAGCTGGACGAAGAGGAAGTGCCAGCCGACCTCGGAGAACAGGGCGACGATCAGGTGACCGGCCATCATGGTTGCGAACAGTCGGATCGCGTGCGTGATGTGGCGCAGGAAGAAGGTCGAGATGAGCTCGATCGGCGCGACCAGGAAGTAGATCCACGTCGGCAGGCCGGGCGGGAACATCACGTTCTTGAAGAAGCCGATGGGGCCCTGGTTCTTGATGCCCAGGTACATCACCAGCAGCCACACCCCGAGCGAGAGGATCACGGGGTAGCCGATGCGCGACATCACCGGGAACTGGATGAAGATGACCGAGCCGAACAGGTTCATGATCCACACGAAGAGGAACATGGTGAACAGCAGCGGCATCCACCGGTCGCTGTCCTTACCGAGGTTGGGCCTGGCGATCTGCTCACGAACGAACTCGTAGGCGAGCTCGCCGACGTTCTGCACGCCCCTGGGCACCAGCTTGGGCCGGGAGAAGGCGGCATAGGCGAACACGATGACCAGCAGCCCGCCGAACAAGGCGAGGAGAGCCGGCTTGTTGAACCAGGCCTGACCTTCGACGAGCGGCGGCCAGTCGAATATGCCGAGCCCCGGAGCGTGGAACTCCTCGGAGGCGAGAGGCGTCAGCGCGGCGCTCACTCGGCGTTCCCTTCGTCGTGATGATTGGTCAAGAGGGTGTCGTCCAGCTGCCGCGCCCTGGGCGGGCCGGCCGGACGAGGAGTGTTGAGATGGTGAGGAAGCCAGGGCTCGATGGCTCCGACGGACGTCCTCTACCGTCGTTTATCGCGACGTTTATCGCGCACGCGACAATAGCAGGCGCGGCTCGGACTAGTCATATCGGGCCAGCCTCCAGGGTTCTCTCTCCCGGGACGGCCGGCCGTGACCGGTCCTGCCTCGTCTGCCAGGACGAGCTTAGAGGATGGCCTGCGAAGATCGCGACCCGTCATCGCTTGCTCCCGAACTGCCCGGGAACCGTGACGTCGGGGTCGACGTAGAGGATGCGGAGCTTCATGAAGCCGCGCGCCTCACCGGCCGTCCAGCAAATCGTGCACGCGATGACCGTCAGGGCGAACGCCATCGGGCTCCACACGGTGGTGTCCTCGAAGGCGGTCAGCAGCACCACCAGCGCGAGGATCTTGGTGAAGAAGATGCCCATCGCCGCGGCCATCATCATCGTGGGCGAGATCCGCGCCGCGTAGGCGACGGCCATCAGGCCGATCGTGAAGAACGCACCCACCACGAGAACACCGATGCCCGCACCCAGCGCCCCCTTGCCGCCCGCGAGGATCGCGGCGACGACAACGGCGACCAGACCGACCAGCGCCGTGGGGATCGCGGCGGCCCTGAGGACGTGGAGATCGTTGGCCTGCATCGGTACTCCAGGTACGGTTATCAAGCGAGCAATTGCTACGGCACAGGATGCGTTCATAGTGGGGCTTCCCGCTAGTGAAAGCTATCACAAGCTCTCGAAGGCCGCCTTTACCTGCCGTTTCAAGTAAACGATCAAGAAGTGTCCAGCGGTTGAACCTGACACGGTCCAACACGCCCCGACACGGTCAAGCACGCCCCGCGTCCGGGTCCACATCCGCCGCGCCGAGACGTCGGCGGCCTCGACGGTTCACCCGCCTCGGCGGACCGGCACAGACAGGCAACCGGCCCCGGTAAACGAGCATACCGTTTTCCGGCCCCCGGCAATCGCAATCAATTTCGCCACGCCATTAACTACCGAAAAAGAACTGTTTTCCTTTAGCGCCACCCGCGTGCCACATCACACGAATAAACCCCCCGCCTGACCGGGGATGGGAGCGGCGGCCACACCGCCGAGTAAACAAATGCCCTGAAGAAGCGACTCATTATGCGAAGTCATGACCTTGCACTGATTTTCGCCACGAACTTCAGGTTCTTCGCCGCCGCACCCCGGCGTGGAGTCAGCGCTGGCCCGCCCGTACCGTCTCGCTCCCGAGCAGCGCCTTCGCCTTCACCGTCGGCGCACCCGGCGGCGTGGGCTCGCCTCCCCATCCGCCACCGGCGAGGCCGCCCCAGGGAAGAACCACCCCGGATCGTCAGGGAAAAGAGGGCCCGAGCCTGACGTCACATTCGACCATCACATCCGAATTGGGGGCTTTCTGTGAGCTTCGCGCCGCCTACGGAGATCACCCTCAGTGACAATCTCCACCTTATGCCACATAGAGCGACAATTCCCGCCCTAAGCTGTAGACAACGGACAAAGCCATATTTCTCCCCGGAACGCGGCGCACGAATGACCGTCCCGCTCTCGCGGAGGCCACCGCCCAGGTCACCTGCTTTTCGAAAACCTCTCGCACGCCTCCAGCACGGGCCCGCGCCCCGCCGCCACACGCACGGTCGTCCCGTCCGGCGTGCCGAGCACCGGGACTCCCACCCACCGCCGCGGACATTCACCACGCCGGGCGCGCCCATCTTCCGATCACCCCCCGCCGCCCCCTCATCCGCCGCCACACAGTGACGGATCACACACGATCGCGGTGGCGAGCGGAGCGCGGCTCACCCGCAGGCGGCCCTCAGGGCAGCACCTCGGGGTTGGAGAAGCCCGGCCTCGGAGCGGTGAGGGACATGTCGGGGAGCGCGGACAGCACCGTCGTGTCGTCGCCCGCTCCCGGTGCCTGCGGAGCCGTGGGAGTGCCGGAGGGGAAGGGGACCTGTCCTGGGAGGACGGACCCCTGCCCGGGGAACGGTTCCACGTCGTCACGCACGTGACGACCTCCCGCGTGCGCTCCCCCTGCGCCGCCCTTGCGCGTACGCCAGCGCGGCAGCGCCATCATCACCAGCACCACGACCGCGAGCAGGAAGGTCAGCGGGAACAGCACGAGCGGGACGCCCTCCATGGACAACGCCACGACCGTGAAGGCGAACAGGAACGTCCAGGCGTACATGATCAGCACGGTGCGCCGGTGCGAGTGCCCGATGTCCAGCAGTCGGTGGTGCAGGTGGCCCCGGTCGGGCGCGAAGGGCGACAGGCCGTTCGAGGTGCGTCTGATCACCGCCATGATCAGGTCGAGCAGCGGCAGCACCAGGATGGCGACCGGAACCAGCAGGGGAAGGATCACCGGGAAGCGGTTGATGGTGGTCGAGTCCACCGGCGTGATGGTGATCATCGTGGAGGCCAGGACCAGGCCGATCAGCATCGCCCCGGTGTCACCCATGAAGATCTTGGCCGGGTGGAAATTGTGCGGCAGGAACCCCAGGCACACCCCGATGAGCACCGAGGCGATAACCGCCGTGACGTTGATGCTGGTGTTGCCGTAGTACTGGGACAGGACGACGGAGTAGGTCCACGTGGCCATCGCGGCGAGGCCGACGATTCCGGCCGCAAGCCCGTCGAGCCCATCGACGAAGTTCACCGCGTTGATCATCACGACCACGACCATGATGGTGATCAGCGGGCTGAGCGTGGAGTCGAGGGTGGTCAGCCCGCCCAGCGAGGTGGGCAACGGCAACCACGGCAGGCTGACGTCGAACGCCACCAGGATGCCCGCGGCGCCGATCTGCCCGACCAGCTTGACGAGGGCGCTCATTCCCCACCAGTCGTCCAGGAAGCCGGTGAGCGTGATCAGGCCGCCGGCCGCGATCAACGCCATCGCGGTGTTGCCCCCGGCGAACGTGTCCTCACCCAGCTTGCCCCCGGCGTACGGCAGATGGCTCGCGATCAGCAGGCCCGCGACAAGCCCGCCGTACATGGCCAGGCCGCCGAGTCTGGGGGTCGGGATGGTGTGCACGTCACGGTCGCGGACCTCCGGCATCGCACCGATGCGGATGGCGAACACGCGGACCAGCGGGACGAGAAGGTACGTCGTCGCCGCCGCGACCAGTGCCATGAGTAGGTATTCGCGCACGGACCTAGTTTCGCTGATAGTCCGGCCATCTGTGACCGGAAAAGCTGACAGAACACCTCATAGTTCCCTGGGATATATCTGATGGCCGCGTGACAGCTCCTTCGCGCGTTCCCTGGTTTCCGCCACAGCGTCAGGGTTGCGGATGACCTGCGCCACCATCGAGGCGACCTCCTTCATCTCCTCGGCCCCCATCCCCTGGGTCGTGACACAGGGGGTGCCGACCCGGATCCCCGACGTCACCGTGGGCGGTTCGGGGTCGTAGGGGATCGCGTTGCGGTTGAGCGTGATGCCCGCCGAGGCGCACCGCTGCTCGGCGACGGCACCGGATATCCCGGTGCCCCGCAGGTCGACTAGGGCCAGATGGCTGTCGGTGCCTCCGGAGACCGGCCGCATCCCCTCCCCGGCGAGCCCGTCGGCCAGCACCCTGGCATTGGCCACCACCTGCTCGGCGTAGTCGGCGAACTCGGGCCTGAGCGCCTCGCCGAACGCGACTGCCTTGGCCGCGATCGCATGCATGAGCGGACCGCCCTGGATGAACGGGAAGACCGCTCGATCGACCTTGCCTGCCAGCTCTCCCGTGCACATGATGCCGCCGCCCCTCGGGCCACGCAGCGCCTTGTGGGTGGTGAAGGTCACCACGTCGGCGTACGGCACGGCGGACGGCATGGCTCCCCCGGCCATCAGCCCGATGGTGTGCGCGATGTCGGCGAGCAGCCAGGCGCCCACCTCGTCCGCGATGCCCCTGAAGGCGGCGAAGTCGATCTGCCTGGGGTAGGCCGTGGCGCCACAGATGATCATTTTGGGCTGGTGGCGCAGTGCCAGCTCCCTGACCTCGTCGTAGTCGATCAGCTCCGTGTCCCTGCGGACGCCGTACGCCACGACGCCGAACCAGCGCCCGGAGAAGTTGACCCTGGAGCCGTGGGTGAGATGACCGCCGTGGGACAGCGCCATGGCCAGCACGGTGTCGCCGGGCTGGAGCAGCGCCGCGTACGCCGCCAGGTTGGCCGAGGCCCCCGAATGGGGCTGCACGTTGACGTGGTCGGCGCCGAAAAGGCGTTTCGCCCGGTCGATGGCGAGCTGCTCCGCGCGGTCGACGACCTCGCAGCCCGCGTAGTAGCGCCTGCCGGGATACCCTTCCGCGTACTTGTTGGTCAGCGTCGATCCGAGCGCGGCGAGCACGGCGGGAGAGGCGAAGTTCTCGCTGGCGATGAGCTGCACGCCGTCACAGACCCGATCGAGCTCGTCGACGAGGACCTGCGCGATCTCGGGATCCTGCTTCTGTAGGAGGCCGAAGTCGGGCCCGTAGTACGGCTCAGCACCCATGACTCACATCCCGGGGATGACGACTCACCCCACTGTATGCCCGCCTGTTGCTGTTTTCCCACGCCAGGTGCACGTTTCCACCGGCGAAGACGCTTTTGTCCAGCTAGGGGAGCATGTCAGGAGAACGCGTGCGGTGCCCCCGCGTTGACGGGGATCCACCTGGGCGTGTCGGCCGCCTGGTCGCTGATGGAAGTGAGGATCGCCTGCCGGTAGAGGGCAAGCCGGGCTCGCCACTCGGCCATCTCCTCCACGTAGCGCCCGGAGACCGGGGCGTCCCAGACGTCCTTGCTCCTGGCCAGCTGATAGGCCTTGTCCAGGCTTGAGGTCAGCGTGTCCAGTGTGGGGAGCACCTGCCGCCACATCATGACCAGCCGCTGGTAGTCGGGGTTGAACTCCCAGGAGACGGCCGTGTCAGGACTCGGCAGGCCGGGGGCTCCCGAGACGGGAGGGGTCTCCCCCGGCTGCAACGGCTGCGGGGCGGGCGGGTCCACGAACATCACCACGTTCCTCCAGCATGGATGCCCCGTCCTTCAGGGCGGGGAGGAAACGCGGAACGGTCTCTCATGATGTTCTCCGGATTTGCTCGGCGGGGCTTGTTGCGGTGAGTGAGTCGGCGATAACCAAGCTGACATCGCACCACCGCCCCAGGGCATGGGGTGGCAGCGCGGGGAGCCCTCCAGCCGTTGGGCGGGGCTGTGAACCGCGAACCGCCCGGTTTCGGCCGGGAATCCTGGCCCCTTTGGGGCCGGGAGGATGTCAATTCACACCCGACTGTCCGTCACCGGGCGGCCGGACCGGATCTTCCGAGTCCAGGTCGCCCGTCTGCCCTTCGGGCTCGGCGTCCACGGGCGTCCAGGTCTCCTCTCCTCCCCAGGCCAGCCCGTCGGACGCCTGCGCGTCCGGCATGTCCAGCGGCTTGACGTCACCCGCCTTGTCGGCGAGCGTCTTGAGCACGTCCGGGTCCGGTTGGGCCGCCTTCGCCGAGACGACGTTGTCGTTGTCCGCGTCGTTCGCCCACTGCGCGAGCACTCCGTCGCCCGCCGAGGCGGAATGGGTCCCCGTCGCGTGCGTCCCGGTCGTGTGGGTCCCCGTGGAAGAGGTGGAGTGGGTCCCGTGCGAGCCCGTACCCGTGGAGTGGGTCCCGGTGGAGTGCGTCCCGGTGGAGTGCGTCCCGGTCGAGTGCGTCCCCGTCGACTGGGTCCCCGACGAGTCGCCTCCTCCGCCGTCGTAGAACGTCCCGACGGCCTGGGTGCTCGTCTCTCCACCCGTGCCCGTGGGCTGGGGCGGCTGGTCGAGTGCGGGCTCGACGGTGTCGGGAATGGGGAAGGCGGGCTTGGCCGACGGCAGCGGATCGTACGCCTCGGCCTGGCCTGGCTGGTGGGAGTCCGCCCCGGTGGGGCCCTGATGGAGACCGGAGCCTCCGTCGAGGCCGGAGCCCGCGTCACCCGCGGGCATCTCCAGCGGCGGGATGTCCTCGATGTGGTCCAGCAGCTCGCCGACCTGCGCCGCCGTCGGCGAGTCGAGCGGGATCTGCAGCACCTTCGTCCCGTGCACCTCTACGACCTGCGGCTTGTTCCCACCGGTCTGGTCGATATCGTCGGGATGGTTCTTCTGCGGGGTGTCGATGATGTCGATCTTGCCGTCGGTCCTGGGAGATCGCTCGTCTCCCTTGGAGCCGCTGTCCGGCTTGGAATCCCCATCTCCCTTGGAGTCAGGCCGCTCCGCCGAAGAAGAGTCCTCCCCCGACCCGTCATAGGACGAATGCCCATCCCTCGGAGAGCGCTCATCCCCCTTCGAACCACTGTCCGGCTTGGAATCCCCATCTCCCTTGGAGTCAGGCCGCTCCGCCGAAGACGAATCGTCCCCCGACCCGTCATAAGACGAATGCCCATCCCTCGGAGAAGTCTCGTCCCCCTTCGAACCACTGTCCGGCTTAGGATCAGGCCGCTCCTTCGAAGACGAGTCCCCCTCAGACCCACCCCCGCCGGAAGGCGAATGCCCATCCCTCGGAGAGCGCTCATCCCCCTTGGAACCACTGTCCTGCTTGGAATCAGGCCGCTCCGCCGAAGACGAGTCGTTCCCCGACCCGCCATGGGACGAATGCCCGTCCCTGGGGGACCGCTCGTCCCCCTTCGAACCACTGTCCTGCTTAGGATCCGGCCGCTCCGCCGAAGACGAGTTACCCTCAGACCCGCCCCCACCCGAGGACGAATGCCCATCCCGGGGAGACCGCTCGTCCCCCTTGGAACCGCTGTCCTGCTTGGAGTCGGATCCGCTCTCCGGCTTCGCGTCCGGTGACGAGTGGGACTTCTGGCCGTCCTTCGGCGCGTTGTCCGCCGACTGGTCCCCGGCGTGCTGACCGTTCTCAGGCCGTACGGCGGGCTTCAGGTCCTCGGCGCGCGGCGTGTCCGGCTTCGCGTCCGTGCCCTTCGACTCCCCGGTCCCCGCGCCTTCGGCCTTCGGGGCCTCTCCCCTCGCGTCCGCGACCCTGGACGTCTCCGCCTTGTGATCGTCCGTCTTGGGGTCGCCGATCTTGTGATCTCCGGCCTTGCTGTCCCCTGCCGCCGGGCTCGCCGGGGATCCACCCTCCTGTTTGACCTTCTTCTCCAGGAGTTCCACACGGGCCGAGACGTCGCGGACCATCACCTCGCATGCGTCCGCGACCTGAGAGGGCCGGTGCGTGGACTGCGAGGGCAGCCCCGCGGCGCTCAGGATGCGGGTGACCCGGCCCTCCGTGGTCCGCATGTGCTCCGCGGCCTGTCGCACCTCGGACAGCAGATCACGGACCAGCTTGGGGTCCATTCCGTCTAACTTGCCCATGAACGTCTCCCGGAAGTGTCGGCCACCTCAAGGTACCGGGGGGACAGCCCGGCGTCACGATGATAATCGGACGGTATGGATCACGATATGAGACACGGATCCGTTGTTCAGTCGCCGGAATCCGGCTTCGCGTCCGGCTTCGTCTCGGCCTCCGGCCCGATCTTGGCGTCCGGCTTCGCCTCCGGCTCGACCTTCGCGTCCGGCTTCGCCTCGGCCTCTTGCTTCGCCTCTGCCTCGGCCTCCGGCTCGGGCTCCGCGTCCGTCGCCACGTAGCCGACCACAGCGCGCAGCTTCTCCACCGGGATGGCCCCCCTGCGCAGCAGCCGGGGCACCGCGGTGGTCAGGTCGAGGATCGTGGAGGGAATGTTGCCCGGGGTCGGGCCGCCGTCGAGGTAGACCCCGACAGAGGTTCCCAGCTGCTCCTCGGCCTCTGCCGCCGTGGTGGCCGCGGGGGCACCGGAGCGGTTGGCACTGGAGACCGCGAGCGGGCCGGTCTGCTTGAGCAGTTCGAGGGCGAGCGGGTGCAGCGGCATCCGCAGAGCCACCGTGCCCTTGGCGTCGCCCAGGTCCCACGACAACGACCGGTTGACGCGGAAGATCAGCGTGAGCGGGCCCGGCCAGAAGGCGTCGATGAGGTCCTGGCCGTACGGACCGAGGTTCTCCACCAGAGCGGTGGCCGCGCGCACGGTGCCGACCAGCACGGGCGGGGGCATATCGCGCCCGCGTCCCTTGGCTTCGAGCAACGCCGTGACGGCGGGCGGGATGAAGGCGTCCACCCCGACCCCGTAGACGGTGTCGGTGGGGAAGACCACGAGCTCGTACTTCGGTATGGCTATCACCGCGTCGGCGAGCCCCATGGCTCGCTGATCGGCGTCTGAGCAGTCATAACGTCGGCTCATGGCATACCATCCTATTCCTGACCGAAACGGGCGGTGACGAAGCGATCCCTGCGGGTGAGGTCCTGACGGCTTCGCACGTCACGCCAGCCGTTGTCCTCGGGGAAGATCAGATAAACCGGTGTGCCCTGCTCGTCGGCGTGCTCGACGGCGACGAACCCGCCGGGGCGCAGCAGCCGTCTGGCGGTCCGCTCGACCGCCCTGACCTCGTCGAGGCCGTCGCTGCCCGAGCCGTACAGCGCGCGGCGCGGATCGTAATCGCGTACCTCGGGGTCACGGGGGATCGCGCCGGGCGGGATGTAGGGCGGGTTGGAGATGACCAGGTCCACCTGGCCGTTGAGCTCGGGCAGCGCGTCCGCCAGGTCCTCAGGGTGCAGGTGGACGCGCCCCTGGCCGTGCTCGAGGATGTTGCGTTTGGCCCAGCGGTAGGCGTCAGGATCGACCTCGACCGCGTGGACGGTGGCCAGCGCGATCTCCTGGGCGATGGACAGCGCTATGGCGCCGGAGCCGGTGCCGAGGTCGACGACCACCGGGGAGGCGACGTCCATCTCCCTCAGTCGCTCGATCGCCCACCCCGCCACGACCTCGGTCTCGGGGCGTGGCACGAACACTCCCGGCCCGACCTCAAGGGACAGGTAGCGGAAGTACGCGCGCCCGGTGATGTGCTGGAGCGGCTCGCGGGCCTCGCGCCGGGCGATGCCCTCCCAGAACAGCGCGTCGAACTCCGCGTCCGTCACGTTGTGCAGCTCGCTACGCCGTACCCCGTGGACGAACGCGGCGATCTCCTCGGCGTCCGTGCGCGGCGACGGCACACCTGCCTCGGCGAGCCGGGCGGTGGCGAGGGCGATCTCGTCCAGCAAAAAGGTCATGGGCGCGTTCTATGAGTGCTCTGCGAGCTTCTCCGCCATCTCGGCGTCGAGCAGCGACTGGATGACGGCCGTGAGGTCGCCGTCCAGCACCTGGTCGAGGTTGTAGGCCTTGAAGCCGACACGGTGGTCGGAAATACGGTTCTCGGGGAAGTTGTAGGTGCGGATGCGCTCTGAGCGGTCGACGGTCCTGATCTGGGATTTGCGCTCGGCCATGGCGGCGGCGTTCGCCTCTTCCTCCGCGATGGCCTGGAGGCGGGCACGCAGAATGCGCATGGCCGACTCCTTGTTCTGGAGCTGGCTCTTCTCGTTCTGGCAGGAGGCCACCACACCGGTCGGGATGTGCGTGATCCGCACGGCCGAGTCGGTGGTGTTGACGCTCTGTCCGCCGGGGCCGCTGGAGCGGTAGACGTCGATCCTGAGGTCGTTCGGGTCGACCTGCACGTCGACCTCCTCCGCCTCCGGATAGATCAGGACGCCGGCCGCGCTGGTGTGGATGCGCCCCTGCGACTCGGTCACCGGCACGCGCTGGACCCGGTGCACACCGCCCTCGAACTTCAGCTTCGACCACACGCCGTCGTCGCCTCTGGCCTTGACCGCGACGGTGACGTCCTTGTATCCGCCCAGATCGGAGTGGGTCGCGTCGATCAGCTCGGTCTTCCAGCCGACCCGCTCGGCATAGCGGAGATACATCCGCAGGAGGTCTCCGGCGAACAGCGCCGACTCCTCACCGCCCTCGCCCGCCTTGATCTCCATGATGATGTCCTTGTCATCGTTGGGATCACGCGGGATCAGCAGGTGCCTGAGCTTCTCCTCAAGCTCGGGGATGCGGGCCTCGAGCTCCTTGGCCTCCTCGGCGAACGCCTCGTCCTCCGACGCCAGCTCCCTGGCGGTGCCCAGGTCGTTCTGGACGCCCTCGAGCTCCCGATAGGTGTTGATGATCGGGGTCAGCTCGGCGTAACGCCTGCCGAACGTGCGCGCCTGCGTGGGGTTGGCGTGCACGGTGGGATCGGCGAGCTTGAGTTCCAGCTCGGCATACTCACTGAGCAGCTCGTCGAGATTCACCGTGCGTCCTTCCTTGAAGTCCTAACGAAGCCTGCCTAATCACCACGAACGCCGACCCGGGGCACCCCTGGAGGAACGGGGGTGATTCCGAGCCGGCGTCGGGGTGGGAGCTACTGGCCCGTGGTCTTCTTGCCGAAGCGCTTCTCGAAGCGCGCCACCCGGCCGCCGGTGTCGAGGATCTTCTGCTTGCCCGTGTAGAACGGGTGGCAGGCGGAGCACACATCGGCGTGGATCACGCCGTTCTTGGCCGTGCTGCGGGTGGTGAAGGTGTTACCACAGGTGCAGGTCACCTCGGTGGTGACGTACTCCGGGTGAATGTCGGGCTTCATGTCCTTCGGTTCCTCTCCAAAGCGCGGTCGCCGGGTCGCCACTTCTCTCGCCTGTGAGGCTTGCGCGCTGTAGCACACCAGGGTGCGCGCGGGCGGGAACCGGAACCGCTGCGGTTCGGCTACCAGTGTGCCAGATGCTCCAACCACCCCAGGCCACAGGACATTCCCGAGGGCTCATGACCTGTTTCTGTGGACGAGTCACATCTGTACCACTAGGCTCCGGTGCCCAAACCGTAACTTTTACTATTATTTTTACCTGAGTAAGGGGACCAAAGATGAGGAACGGAATGCGGTTGCTTCTGGCGACCGCAACGGGGGCCGCCGTCTTCGCCAGCGGTACGGCGACAGCCTTCGCCACTCAGTCCGCCCTGCCCAAGGCCGCCGCGGCCGCCTGCTCGCTCACCACCGCCGACGTCACCGACATCAAGGTCGGGGACGCCTACATCCCGATCAAGGATGACGCCACGGTCGACTTCGAGGCGACCATCAAGAACCCGTACGCGCTGACCGCCGACCCCGGCGACAGCACCAAGAAAGTCCTCGCCAAGGATGTGACGAGCATCAGGGCGGACTTCCAGCGGGTCGGCGAGACCACCTGGAACGATGCCACCATCGCGCAGATCCCGGCCCCGCCCACGGGCAACCAGACGACGGCTCCGGCCGACGTCACGGTCAAGGGCAGCTTCAAGGTCACCAAGGACAACAAGGACGGCAAGTGGCAGGTCCGCCTGCAGGTCATCCGTACCGGTCCCCAGACGGAGAGCTGCAAGGAAGTCACCGTCGACCCGCAGGTCAAGCTCGTCAGCGCGGGAGTGACCGACCCGGTGGTCATCACCGCGGGTGAGGACACCAAGGTGGCCGTCAAGGCGAACATCCTCGGCGCCTCCGCCGTCACCGCCCGGCTCTACAGCAACGACGGCAACGACTCCGTCGACCTCACGCTCTCCAAGGGCAACAGCGTCAACTCGTGGTACGAGGACACCTGGTTCGACAGCGACTTCTCCACCGGCACCTGGACGCTCGAACTGACCGCCGGGCGCGGCAAGGAAAGCATCAAGTACGAGAAGGCCGACACCTTCAGCGTCCAGACGGGCAAGTCCAAGTCCAAGAAGTCCAAGACCAACGTCTCGTTCGACGTGAGCGCGAACAAGGTCAAGAAGGGTAAGGCGGTCCGTCTGTTCGGCACCGCGTACCGGGGCAGCTCCGCCTACTCCGGCAAGATGGTCGAGCTCTACTACAAGAAGAAGGGCTCTTCCGGCTGGAAGTTCCTCTCCTTCGCCAAGGCCAACTCCAGCGGCAAGTTCAGCAAGTCCGTCACGCCGAAGTTCGACGCCTACTGGCGTGCCGTGGTCACGGGGACCAGCAAGACCTACGGATCCACCTCGAGCGCCGAGTTCGTCGACGTTCGCTGAAACGACATGACATGAGCCGCTTCACGCCCCTCGGGTGAGCTCCGGCCACGTCACGGCACCACACCGCGCGGTGAAAACCGGGCTGCACGACTCGCGTCCCCAACCCCGGGCGCAAGCCGTACAGACGACGGGCCCGCGGATCCATGGAAACGCCCGGGAGCCTCGGCCCCGGGCGTTCTCTCGTTTCCGGCGTCTTCTGTCCTCTCGGGCCTCTGCTCCCCCGGGCCTCGTCTTCGAAGGACCTTGAGAGACCTCCGGGAGGGGTCTCACCGCCCTAGATAGGCCAGTACGGCCAGCACCCTGCGGTGGTCGTCGGGCGCGGCGCCGAGGCCGAGTTTGAGGAAGATGCTGGAGATGTGCTTTTCGACGGCGCCGTCGGTGACGGTCATGCGGACGGCTATCGCCGAGTTCGAGCGGCCCTGCGCCATCAGGTCCAGGACCTCGCGCTCTCTGACGGTCAGGGAGTTCAGCGGGTCGTCGTGCCGGTGGCGGCCGAGCAGCTGCCCGATCACCTCGGGATCGAGGATCGTCCCACCCGCCGCGACCCGGCGCACGGCGTCGAGGAAATCGGACACGTCGGCGACCCGTTCCTTGAGCAGGTAGCCGAAGGGCGCGACGCCTCCGCCCGCCAGCTCGGTCGCGTACCGCTCCTCGACGTACTGCGACAGCACCAGGATCGGCAGCGAGGGCCGCAGCGCCCTGGCCCGCAGCGCCGCGCGCAGCCCCTCGTCCGTGTGGGTCGGCGGCATCCGCACGTCCACGATCGCCAGGTCGGGGTCGTGCTCGGCCACCGCGGCCACCAGCGCCGGACCGTCCCCGACGGCGGCGACGGTCTCGATGCCACCGTCCTCGAGGAGTCGGGCAAGGCCTTCACGGAGCAGCACCGAGTCCTCAGCAATCACCACTCGCATGCGCTCAAGTGTTCACCACTCGCAGGGCAGTTCGGCGCGGATCACGGTCGGACCGCCGGGCGGGCTGTCCACGGTCAGGACACCGTCGATGGTCGCGGCCCGGTCGGCCAGACCGGCCAGGCCCCCTCCCGAGTGCGGCATCGCACCGCCGACCCCGTTGTCGCGAACCTCGACGACCACCCGCTGGCCGTGGCGGTTGACCCTGACGGACGCCTCGGTCGCCGCCGCGTGCTTGGCCATGTTGGCCAAGGACTCGGCCACGATGAAGTAGGCGATGCTCTCGACCGCCGCGGGAGGCCGGTGGGAGATCTCGACCGACAGGGACACCCGTACGGGCGCCCTGGCCGCCAGCGAGGACAGGGCGGCGTCGAGGCCCCGGTCGGTGAGGATCGCCGGGTGGATGCCCCGCGCGAGGTCGCGCAGCTCCGCGATGGCCGCCTTGGTGCCCGCGTGCGCCTGGGCGAGAAGCCGTTTGGCGGTCTCCGGGTCGCTCTCCATCTTGGCCTGGGCACGGCCCAGGTCCATGGCGACGGACAGCAGCCGCTGCTGGGCGCCGTCATGCAGGTCGCGCTCGATCCTGCGCCGCTCCGCCTCTGCCGCGTCGACCCCGCGCGCCCTGCTGGCGCGCAGCTGGGCCGCCCTGGCGATCAGCAGGCCCTTCTTGCCCGGTCCGAGCAGCGCGGCGGCGAACCGGGCGTGCAGCCACGCCATGCCCCGCGTCGCGTACATCGCGACGACGAAGACCCCCAGCCCGGCGGGAACGCACGGCAGGGCCATGAGAAGGCCGTCGACGGCGAGCCCGTCGGTGATCTTCACGGGGCCCGCGCCGGACAGCACCAGCAGCGGGGCCGTAACCAGGCCGAGAGTGAGGAGCCACAGGGCAGCGGAGACGACGAACTCCCCCAGGCCGATCGGCAGCAACAGCAGGAGGTACAGCAGGTCCTTCCAGGTCGCCGGATCGACGGCCATGCCCTTCCAGCGCACGAGCGGGTTGACGTCCGCGGAGACCCGGTAGGGATCGGGGATCGTGATGCCGAAGGCCAGCCTGAGCATCCGGCGTTCGAGCATCGCCGCGCCGCGCCAGGCGACCATGGTCACCACGAGCAGCGGCGCCCCGATCCAGAGCACGACCAGGGTCAGCGAGAACGGGATGACCGAGGCGAGCACGGCGAAGCAGAGGAGACCGTAGAACATGCTTCCCAGGAGGTACGGCACCGCACGCCAGGTCATCGGGTCGAGGAGCGTCCCCAGTGGCCCGTTCGGCCCCAGCGGGACGCGTCGGCGCAGCGGTGTCCGTGCCGTTGGCACAGGCGCGCCCGGCGCCGTCTCGGCCGTCATGCGCCTGTCCGCCTCCACACGCCGCGATCAGGGGCCCGTCCGGGGAGCCGGGCCCGGGGCCCATCCCAGCATGCCGGAATCCGGGACGCAGCGTAATGGGGCGGGCGGTAGTCCTCCAGGTAGGGATATCCCGAAGGCCGCAAGCGCGCAAGGAACGCGGAACGGCGAACGCCCCGGCCGTCGGGCCGGGGCGTTCGTCGTGAAGCGGTGTGGCCGATCACGGCCGGAGCCGGCCGTCGAGACGGCCCGCCCCCTGCGGGGTCAGTCCCGGTCGGAGCTGACCGTCGTCTTCTGGACCTGGAGGAGGAACTCCGCGTTCGACTTGGTCTCCCGCATCTTCTCCAGGAGCAGCTCCAGGGCCTGCTGCATGTCCAGGGCGTGCAGCACGCGGCGCAGCTTCCAGGTGATCTGCAGCTCGTCCTTCGACATGAGGATCTCTTCCTTACGGGTGCTGGACGCGTCGACGTCCACCGCGGGGAAGATGCGCTTGTCGGCGAGGGAGCGGTTGAGCTTGAGCTCCATGTTGCCGGTGCCCTTGAACTCCTCGAAGATGACCTCGTCCATCTTCGAGCCGGTCTCGACCAGCGCGGTGGCGAGGATCGTCAGCGAGCCGCCGTTCTCGATGTTGCGGGCGGCGCCGAAGAAGCGCTTCGGCGGGTAGAGCGCGGTCGAGTCGACACCACCGGACAGGATGCGCCCTGAGGCCGGGGCCGCCAGGTTGTAGGCGCGGCCGAGGCGGGTGATGGAGTCGAGGAGCACGACGACGTCGTGGCCCAGCTCGACCAGGCGCTTGGCCCGCTCGATGGCGAGCTCGGCGACCGTGGTGTGGTCCTCGGCGGGACGGTCGAAGGTCGAGTGGATGACCTCGCCCTTCACCGACCGCTGCATGTCGGTGACCTCTTCCGGACGCTCGTCGACCAGGACGACCATCAGGTGGCACTCGGGGCTGTTGCGCGTGATCGCGTTGGCGATCGCCTGGAGCACCATGGTCTTGCCCGCCTTGGGCGGGGAGACGATGAGGCCGCGCTGGCCCTTGCCGATCGGCGAGACGAGGTCGATGATCCGCGTGCTCAGGACGTTCGGCTCGGTCTCGAGACGCAGCCGCTCCTGGGGGTACAGCGGCGTGAGCTTGTTGAAGTCGGGCCGCTGCCGCGCCTGCTCCGGGTCCATGCCGTTGACCGTGTCAAGGCGGACGAGGGCGTTGAACTTCTCGCGGCGCTCGCCGTCACGGGGCTGGCGCACCGCGCCGGTGACCACGTCGCCCTTACGGAGACCGTTGCGGCGGATCTGGGCGAGTGAGACGTAGACGTCGTTGGAGCCCGGCAGGTAGCCGCTGGTCCGCACGAACGCGTAGTTGTCGAGGATGTCCAGGATGCCGGCGATCGGGATCAGAACGTCGTCGTCGCCGACCACGGGCTCGTTGCTGTCGAAGCGCTCACGGCCACGACGGTTGCGCTCCCTGAAGCGGCCGCGACGGCCACGACGGTCGTCGTCGTCGCCCACGCCGTGCTGGTCGCCGCGGTCCTGCGGACCGCGGTTCTGCGGGCCCCTGTCGTTGCCGCGGTCACCGCGGTCGCTCACACGGTCGTTCACCCGGTCGTTCCGGTCACCGCGGTCGTTCGTGCGGTCGCCCCGGTCGTTGCCGCGGTCGTTCACCCGCTCGCCACGGTTCTGGCCCGCGTCGGCGGCGCGCTGGTCCACACGGCCATCGCTGCGCTCGCCCCGCTCGCGGCGGTCGTTCGCGCGCTCGCCACGGTCGCTGTTGCGGCTGCGGCGGTCACCGCGCTCGCGGCGGCTCTCGCCACGCTCCGCACGCACCTCGGCCTGCCCCGTCTCGACCTGCTGCTCCACGACGGGAGCGGCGGCGACGGGCTCGGCGACGGGAGCGGCCACGGGGGCCTGCTGGGCGGCGGGAGCGGGCTGCACCGGCTCGGCGACCGGCTCGGCGACCGTGGCGGGGCGGGAACGTTCCCTCCGGCTGCGGGCCGGTCGCTCCGCGACCGGTTCAGCCACGGGAGCCGGAGCGGCGGGAGCGGCAGCGGCGGCGGGAGCTTCCTTGGTCGCGACGGGAGCCGGGGCGCTCTCGGTGGTTACGCCCTGCTTCTCCTGGATCGCCGCGATGAGTTGGCTCTTGCGCATCCGCCCGGTCCCGCTGATGCCAAGACCGGACGCCATCGCCTGCAGCTCAGGCAGCACCATGGCGGACAGGCCGGTGCCGGAGCGACGGCGCGGCTTGGCCGCGGCGCGGGTGGGGGTGTCGCCGGCCTCCGGCGATGCGCCGGTGGCGTCGGAGAGGAGTTCGGTGGTGTCGCTCACTAATGGGTCCTTCCCAGGGGTCGGGCGTGGCCATGATCAGCCAATCGTCCCGGTGGTGCGATCGACCCGGTGGGACAGACCGGGTCGGGTTGCACGTTGCGATCCTCGGCGGCCCTTGAGGACCGCCGCCACTGTCGGGGAAGGGCACATCCATGCCGTCACCATCGAGATTCGCCGACGGTGGGGCTTGGAGGACACCCCCCGGATTGCTACCGGCAACCAGATGTCGAGGTAGTTCGAACGCGCATGTCCCCTCAAACGCCGCCTCTCGTTGCCCCAACCGAATGTGGAGCATTCGGAGGCGACGGATTCGGGGAGGCCACTGCGGCGTTCACGCCCCACGGAGCGGGACATGAAGCAGCGATGTGTGGCTGACAAGCACGCACCCAACAAGGGGGCACCTGGTGCGGCTACCAGCCTAACATCACCAGCGCACACAGCTATTCCCTGAAGGTCGAAGAGGCATCAGCGTGTCTCGGGAGAGACAACACGGGCACCGCGGGTTTCGACATCCAGTGGCTGGATGAGCCAATCCGTACCCACTTCCGGTGCGATCAAATCCTGCGTATCCACTGTCGAAAACGCAAGAATGGTGGGACCCGCTCCCGAGACGACCGTAGGGACGCCGATCCCGCGCAGACGTTGTACCAGATCCGCTGTCTGCGGCATCGCAGGCGCGCGGTAGTCCTGGTGCAGCCGGTCCTCGGTGGCGGCCAGCAGCAGCTCCCGCTCCGGTCTGGCGGTCAGCGCCGCCACGAGAAGCGCCGCCCGCCCCGCGTTCGCGGACGCGTCCGCGTGCGGCACGCTCTCGGGAAGGAGTCCTCTGGCCACCTCCGTTGAGAGGCGATGCCTGGGGACGATGGCCACCGGCCGGATGTCGGCGTGCGGAACCAGTTTCAGCATATGCGGGGTACCTGACTGATCCGTCCACGCAACGGTCAGGCCGCCCGCCAGGCACGGGGCCACGTTGTCGGGGTGGCCCTCGATCTCTGTGGCCAGCGCGAAGACGTCGCCGTCGGTGAACTCGGGTGCGTCGCCCGAGTGGGTGACGGGAGTCCCGTCCTGACCGGGAACCGCCGAGTACGGCGTGCCCGCGAGCGCCCGCGCGGCGAGGATGCCCGCGCAGATCGCCGCCGAGGAGGAGCCGAGCCCCCGCGCGTGCGGGATGCGGTTGAGGCAGTTCAGCCGGATGCCGCGTGGCTGCGGGACCCCCATCCGGTCGAAGGCCGTCCGCATCGTCCGGACGATGAGGTGCCCCTCTCCGTCGTCGAGCTCGCCCGCCCCCTCCCCGCTGATCCCGATGCCGACGCCCAGGGCGTCGGGACCGCCTTCGGGGGTGAACAGACTGGCCTCGACCTCGTCGTAGAGGGCGAGAGCCAGTCCCAGGGTGTCGAACCCGGGGCCGAGGTTGGCCGACGTCGCCGGGACCCGGACGGTGACCTTGATGCTGTCGGTCATCAGACTTCCTTGAGTGTGGAGACCCCCGCCTTCAAGCGGGGAGGAAACACGGCACATCGCCACGGAACCGAAAAAATCGAATATGTGTTCGACATTTGGCTGGTCGTTCGATAGCATGCAGGGTATGGCGCAGGCCGTGAAGCGGGCCTACAAGTACCGCTTCTACCCCACCCCCGGGCAGGCCTTCGAGCTCGCCCGGACGTTCGGGTGCGTGCGCCTGGTCTACAACAAGGCGCTGGAGGAGCGCACCCGCACCTACCGGCTGGAAGGCCGTCGCGTCTCCTACCTGGAGTCGTCGGCCGCGCTGACCGTCTGGAAACGCAGCGGCGACCACGACTTCCTGTCGGAGGTGTCGTCGGTCCCGCTGCAGCAGGCGCTGCGGCATCTGCAGGCGGCGTTCGCGAGCTTCTTCGCCAGACGCGCCCGCTACCCGGTCTTCAAGTCCCGCAAGCGGTCGCGGGCGTCGGCCGAGTACACCCGCTCGGCCTTCCGCTGGCGCGACGGCCGCCTGACCCTGGCGAAGATGGACGAGCCGCTGGACATCGTGTGGTCGCGTCCGCTGCCGCAGGGCGCGCAGCCGTCCACGGTCACCGTCTCCCGGGACGCGGCGGGCCGCTGGTTCGTCTCCCTCCTGGTCGAGGAGAAGATCTCCCCGCTGCCGCCGGCCGAGACGTCGGTGGGCCTGGATGCCGGGATCACCGCCTTGGTGACGCTGTCGAGCGGGGAGAAGATCGTCAACCCCCGGCACGAGCGAGCCGACCGGCGCAAACTGGCCAGGGCCCAGCGGGCGCTCGCCCGCAAGGCCAAGGGGTCGGCCAACCGGACCAAGGCCCGGCTCAAGGTCGCGAAGGTGTATGCCCGGATCGCCGACCGCCGCCGGGATCATCTGCACCAGCTCACCACACGGCTCGTTCACGAGAACCAAGTGATCGCCGTGGAAGACCTCACCGTCCGCAACATGGTCAAAAACCCTCGCCTGGCCCGCGCCATCTCGGATGCGGGCTGGCGGGAGCTGCGCCGCATGCTGGAGTACAAGGCGGCCTGGTACGGGCGTGAGCTGCTGGTGGCAGACCGGTGGCTGCCCTCCTCCAGGTTGTGCTCGGCCTGCGGGACACGGCAAGACGAAATGCCGCTGAGCGTCCGGGACTGGGTGTGCGCCTGCGGCGCGGCCCACGACCGGGACGTGAACGCGGCCCGCAACATCCTGGCCGCCGGGCTGGCGGACAGGTGAAACGCCTGCGGAGCTGGTGTAAGACCTCAACGGGAGTTCTCTCGGGCGGGCGACCGGCGGTGAACCAGGAACCTCTACGGGCGACCGTGGGACTCCCCCTCGTTCACGAGGGGGAGAATGTCAACTACCTGCTGTCCGCCTGATGCGGGACGGTCTGCCTGATGTGGGAAGGCGCACGGCGGCCGCGGCGGGGGGACCGCCGCGGCGCGCGGGCTGAGGGGCCCTGAGGGGCCTCGAGGGGCCGGGGGCAGGGTCAGGCGAGTTCCAGGGCCGTGGCGGCCGCGTGGGCGTCGACCGGGATCGTCACCGGGGTCGGCGCGCCGGAGATGGCCCAGTCGGGGTCCTTGAGGCCGTTGCCGGTGACCGTGCAGACGATCCGCCTGCCCGGGGCGACGAGGCCCTGGTCGTGGGCCTGGAGGAGACCGGCGACGCTGGCGGCGGAGGCGAGCTCGACGAACACGCCCTCCTCCTGGGCCAGCAGCTTGTACGCGGCGGCGATCTGGCGGTCGGTCACGGCCTGGATGACGCCGTCCGACTCGTCGCGAGCCGCCTCAGCGAGCTGCCAGGACGCGGGGTTGCCGATGCGGATCGCGGTGGCGATCGTGTGCGGGTGGGTCACCGGGGCGCCGTTGACGATCGGCGCCGCGCCGCTGGCCTGGAAGCCGAACATGCGGGGGGTCTTCGTCGCGATGCCGTCCTTGGCGTACTCGGTGTAGCCCATCCAGTAGGCCGAGATGTTGCCCGCGTTACCGACGGGGATGCAGTGGATGTCGGGCGCGTCGCCGAGGGCGTCCACGATCTCGAAGGCCGCGGTCTTCTGGCCCTGGAGCCGGAACGGGTTGACCGAGTTGACCAGCGCGATCGGGTAGTTCTCCGAAAGCTTCCTGGTCATCTCGAGGCAGTCGTCGAAGGAGCCCTCGACCTGGAGCAGCTTGGCCCCGTGGACGAGCGCCTGGGCCAGCTTGCCCATCGCGATCTTGCCGCGGGGCACCAGCACCGCGCAGGTCAGACCGGCGCGGACCGCGTAGGCGGCGGCCGAGGCGCTGGTGTTGCCCGTCGAGGCACAGATGACGGCCTTCGCCCCCTCTTCGACGGCCTTGCTGATGGCCATCGTCATGCCGCGGTCCTTGAAGCTGCCGGTCGGGTTCGCTCCCTCGACCTTGAGATAGACGTCGCAGCCGGTCAGCGCCGAGACCCGGTGCGCCGGGACGAGCGGCGTGCCGCCCTCCAGGAGCGTGACGACAGGCGTCGCCGTGGTCACCGGAAGTCGGTCGCGGTACTCCTCGATGAGGCCACGCCACGCCCTGGTCATCATTGCTCCTCCCGCGCGTTCCCAGAACGCGCGTTCTACCTGCGGTGTTAGGCAGCAAGTCTACGGGTAACAGGATCGGCGCCGGGATCGGCTGTCCACCAAATGGACAAGCCAGGCGTCCTTCACCCAGGAAACGCTAAGGAACCGTGGGTAGGGTCAACGGGTCCTGAGAAGCGGGAACGCAGACAAGGAGCACCACATCATGACGGGCGGAGTGGCGATCGACCGGCCCCCGATCCGGCACAACGACTACTCCCCCCTGGATCCGCCGCCGCTGGGCGGTTGGGATCCGTCCCTCTCCGTCAGCGTGGTCATCCCCGCGTACGGCGGGCAGCATCGGCTCGACCTGACCCTCGCCGCCCTCGCCGCGCAGACCTACCCCGGTCACCTCATGGAGGTGATCGTGGTCGACGACGGCAGCGACCCGCCGCTGCGCCTGCCGGAGATCGTCCCGCAGAACACCCGGCTCGTGGCCGCGGCCCCTGGGGGCTGGGGCATCGCGCACGCGCTCAACAGCGGTGCCGCCCTCGCGGAGGGACGGATCATCCAGCGCCTCGACGCCGACATGGTCCTCTGGCGCGAGCACATCGAGGCGCTGGCCCGATGGCACCATCTGAGCGACTACCTGGTCACCATCGGCGCGAAGAAATTCGTGGAGGACCCGGTGCTCTCCCCCTCGCAGTTGCACGAGCGCGCGCGCACCGGCTCGCTTGAGGACGTCTTCGACCTGTCGAAGGCGCTGGCCAGCTCGACGGAGCAGACGATCTTCCGCACCGACGGCCTGCGGAGCAGCCGCAACCCCTACCACGTGTGCACGGGGCCGACGGTCTCGATGCGACGAGAGACCTTCCACGCCGTCGGCGGGGTCGATCCCGGCGTGCTCAGGGGCGAGGACACGGAATTCGCCTACCGGCTCGCCACGCACGGCGTGGTCTTCGTCCCCGACATGGCGGCCAGGGCCGTACACCTGGGGATTCCCGCGCAGCGCCGCGATCGACAGCGGGCCGTCCGTGCCGTCGCCCCCTACCTGGCCCATCGGGTGCCGCTCCGCCGCGACCTGCGCAAGGACAGGGGCAGGCGGTGGCTGGTGCCGTATGTGGAGGTGGTCCTCCATGTCGACGCGGACGAGAGGCAGGTGCGCGGGGCGGTGAACGCCGCCCTCGAAGGGTCGGTCGCCGACGTGCTGGTCACCCTGGTCGCCCCCTGGTCGCGGCTGCCGGAAGGTCGTCGTCCCGTGCTCGGCGACCCGTCGTTCGAGCTGCGCCTGCTGCGCGAGCACTTCGCCCACGACGAGCGGATACGGCTCGCCGACGAGGTCTCCCCGACCCCTGGGCCGACCCCGTTCCGCTACACGGGCCCGGTCTCGGTCCCCCTGGGACGCGACTCGCTGGAGCGGATGATCGCCGCGATCCAGGATGACCGCTCAGGCCTGCTCGTGGTCGACCTCGGCGACGAGGGCTCGGCGACGCTGGAGCGGGCGGAGGCGCTGGGCAGGGCCAGGCTGCTGGGCGCGGACGACGTCGTCACCTCGATCAAGGCGACCCACGGCGTACGGCACGGCGGCATGGCCGAGTTCTGGCCGGTGAGGCCTGCGCCCTCCGCCCAGGAGGGCAGGCCGCCCTCGGGCCTGAGCGGGAAGGCCGGGGCCCCGAGTGGGAAAGCCGAGCCGCCCTCACGCGTGCCTCCGCCGCCCTCCATGGGCCGTCTCACGGCGCCCAGATCCTGGCGTGGCAGGCTCAGGGCGGCGATCCGGACTTTCCGGGCCGGGTAGCCGAACGGTCCCGGGCGGGAAGACTCCCTGCCGATCAGCCTGCGGAGGGCGAGACGGGCGGCAGACTCGGTGAGGAGAGGCTCTCGCGCTCCTCGGGCAGGTCCTCGGGCAGGGGGGAGACGCGTCGCCGGATCACCAGCCCGAAGGCCACGACGAGCAGGCCGGCCACGCCCGCGACCGCGAACGGCGCCGCGGGCCGCCAGGCACTGAAAAGCGTCCCGCCGAGCGTGGAGATGACGAGGATGCCGGCGGCGCCGCAGAGCGTCTGCACGCCGTAGGCGGAGGCGCGGACCACCGGGGGGACCTGCTGGGCCAGCAGCGGGCCCGCGGTGACGATCGCGCCGATCTCCCCGAGACCGACGAGCACGGCCACGATCATCATGCCGGAGCCGAGCGGGTCGTCGATCAGCAGCGTGGACAGGTAGGAGACGGCGGCGACGGCCTGCGCGAGGAGAACCGCGTCCTGGCGGCGCATCCGGTCGCCCAGCCAGCCGAACAGCGGGGCCCCGACGGTGGCCACCGTCTGCGCGACGCCGACCACCACCCCGGCGCGGACCAGGGCCTCGGCCGTGGACAGTTCGCCCTCGCCGGTGGCGTGGACGATGACCCATAGGGGGATGAACGCGGCGACGATGGACAGGTCGGCGCGGGCGACGAACGCCGCCGCGTAGGACAGGGCGACCCCGGGGTCGCGGGCGAGCGCGATGCCCTCCCTGACCAGGCGGGTCAGCGGGACACGCGCCGAGGCCGCGTCGACCCTGACCTTGGAGAGGGTGAACCACATCAGCGCGGCGACGGCCAGGGCGATCGCGGCGACGATCAGAAACGAGTAACGGGCCGCGGTGACCGTGGCCTCCTTGCCGCCCCCGAGGACCGCCTCGAAGCTCGCGGGGATGCGGACGAGGCCGAGCACCGCGACCATCGCGCCCAGGCCGCTGAACAGGCCGACCAGGCCGTAGGACGTGCTCCGGGAGCGGTTGCGGACGTAGTCGATGGCGACCGTGGCCAGCATCCCGTTGAGGGCGGCCACGCCCAGGGCGAAGACGACCCGCAGCACGACGAGCACTGCCGTGTTCCCCGCGAACGGGAACAGCGCGGCGCCCAGGCCGCACAGGACGAACCCGACGACCACGACGGGCCGCCTGCCGAAGCGGTCGGCGAGTGCGCCGTACCAGGGCAGGCTGAGGATCATCGCGATCTCGGCGGCGGCGGCCAGCAAGGCGATCACACTGCCCTGGTTGACCCCCTCACCGTCGAGGACGCCGATCAGGATGTACGCCTGAGCCGCGGGCAGGAAAGTGATGATCATGGTCGCGGCGAACGACATGACCATCGACGCCACCAGGTTGCCGGGACGGATGCCGTCGGCGAGGTGGAGCCCGATGAAGCGGCGCTGAGGGAGGGCGACCATGTCGCGATCTTGCCAGCTCCGCGATCCCTTCTGCACCTCCCTTCCCGATATGATCACGACAATTCCGGAAATATCTCCACCGGGGAGCAGCACGTGACCGACCAGGCACCAAAGGGCATCAACACGCTCATACCCAACGTCGCACGCATGTACGACTACTACCTGGGCGGTAAGGACAATTTCCCCGCCGACAGAGAGGCCGCTGAAAGAGTCCTGACGGTCGTCCCCGAGATCCGGCACAGCGCCAGGTCGAACCGCGCGTTCCTGCGCCGCACGGTCGACTTCGTCGCCAGGACGGGCATCGACCAGTTCCTCGACATCGGCGCGGGGCTGCCGACCCAGAACAACGTGCACCAGGTCGCCCCCGGGGCCAAGGTCGTCTACGTCGACAACGATCCGACCGTCCTGGTTCACGGCAGGGCGATCCTCGGCAAGAACGAGAACGTGACCATCGTCGAGGGGGACGCGCGCCGCCCCCGCGAGATCTTGGAGCACCCGGACGTCCGCGCGGCGATCGACTTCGACCGGCCCGTGGGGATCCTCCTGCTGGCGATCATGCACTTCGTGCCGGACGACGACGACCCCTCAGGCATCATCGCAACGCTCCGCGAGGCCGTGGTCCCCGGCAGCCACCTGGTCATGTCGCACGTCGCGATCGACGCCAGGCCCGCCGCCGCCGACGGGGTCACCAAGGTCTACAACCGAGCGTCCTCCCCGTTCGTGGCCAGAACCGGCGCGGAGATCATCCGCCTGTTCGACGGCTTCGACGTGGTCGAGCCGGGCATCGTCAACCTGCCGGAGTGGCGCCCCGATCCCGGCGCCGTCGTCCCGTACAAGGGCATCGGTTCCTACTTCCTCGGCGGAGTCGGAGCCGTCACCGGCGACGGGAGATCGCCCGCCTGACGGACGCCAGCAGGCCGTACTGGACGACCTTCCTGGCCGCGGCCAGTTCCTTGCGCAAGGTGCCCACCTCCCGTCTCAGCTCGACCGCGCTCCTGCGCCAGCGGCCCGCTTCCTCGCGCCACCGGGTGACCTGGCCGCGCAGCCGCTCCGCCTCCTTGGTGAGACGGGCGACCTCGGCCTGGGCCTCGACCCGGGCGCGGTAGGCGCCACGGCGTCCGGTGAGCGCCCTGGCCTCCGGCAGGAATCCGTAGGTCTCCCCGTCGACCCAGAGCGTGCCGAAGGTGTCCTCGACCGCGTCGTCGAGCCTCTCGCCCTCCGCGCGCACGATGGTGGCGCGGGCGAACGCCGCGGCGCGTTCCAGCCTGGCCGCCACGACCCCCGGCCCCGGGTCCTCGGCCAGCAACACCGAGACCAGGCCGTATCCTCCCTCGCCCGCCAGGTCGAGCAGGCGCGCGAGGCTGTCCTCCCCCGGCGTCCACCCCGCGGGCAGCCTCAGCCGGTACGGCACGGCCGCCCAGAGCCGCCCGTCCCCGTCCGCGGGATACGGCTCGGCGGACCCGCCGGGCCTGGGGGAGGCGAGGGTGAACCGTACCCGGGCGTCGTGCGCGTAGTGGCCGCGGATCAGCACCAGGTCCAGGTCGGGGTTGCGCAGCGGGGCGCGGTCCTCGGCACCGACGCGGTCCCAGGGGCCGGGAAGGGTGACCACGACGTCGGGCACGGTGCCCGCGAGCACGGCGTCGACGGTCGCGCGGACCTCGTCGTAGCCGTGAGCGCCACCGTCGCCGGCCTCACCGCCGACGGGCTCGACGACCACCTCCAGATAGGGCACCTTCCACTGCCTGGCGGGATGGGAGCGGAGCCAGCGGTAGGCCGGAATCCTGTCTGCCACGAAGGCGTGGCTGACCCGGTCGATCGGCGCCTTGCCGCGCATCCGCATGGTCGGCCCCAGGTGGAAGGCACGGGCCAGCGGCTCGGGCACGAAGACCGCGCCCGCCTGGGCGAGCCGGTAGCCCATCTCGGTGTCCTGGCCAAGGACGAGGTCGGTGTCCATGGGCCCCGCCTTGGCCAGCAACGCGGCGTTGACGGAGGTCGCGCCGCCCACGTGCAGGCTGAAGGCGCGGTGCGGGTTATCGGTGAGGCCGTCGGTCCGCTCGATCAGGTCGACCAGCCAGGCGTGTGGCTCCGCGGGCTCGAACAGCTCGGCCAGATCCCGCGCGGCGGCCACCGCCTCCGGCGCGGGCAGCGGCGCGGGCGTGAAGCGCAGGTAGCCGGTCACCACGAGGTACGGCGCCGCGTGGTGCCAGCGCATGTGCGCCTCGACGGACCCGCGATCCAGGACCACGTCCGAGTCGAGCCAGTGGACCACGTCTCCGGTCGCGGCCCGCAGACCGGCGTTGCGGGCGTGCGCCCTGCCGGGCGTCGGGCAGGCGACCATCCTGGTGTTCACGGGCCTGAGATCGGGCAGGCGCAGCGGCGGGTCGCTGCCGTTGTCGACCACGATGACCTCGGTCAGGTCGGCGGGGTAGGTCTGGCCCGCGAGACCGGCGAGCACCAGGTCGAGCTTGTCCTGACCACCGTAGGCGGGCACGACCACGCTGACCCGCAACGACGGTGTCCAGGAGCCCGGTTCCGCCGGGGTGAGGCTCCGATAGTCGTTGCCCACGACCCGCGCGATCACGAGGCCTCCAGGATCAGGCTCGGCCTGAAGCCGTACCACTGGTTGGACGCGACACGCAGGAAGTGGGCGAGCGGGAGCCGCCAGGTGTGCTCGGTGCTCAGCGAACGCCGCAGCACGTAGCCGAGGCCGTGGGTGCGGTAGATGCGCGCGCCCCGCGCGTGGGCGGCCTTCAGGAACCCGGCGTCGACCCCGCGAGGCAGGGCGGGAAAGCCGCCGGCCTCCTCGAACCGTGCCCGGTCGAGCAGGATCGTGCCGCCCGCGACGTGGTCTGACCAGACCTCGCCGGTGTAGTCGGTACGGCGGACCGTGACGTCCAGCGGTTCCAGGTAGAAGAACTCGGCCGCCGTGCCCACGATGTCCGCGCCCGCGTACGACCTCGCGAGGAGGAGGTCGGCCAGGTGCTCGGGGCCGTACCAGTCGTCGTCGTCCCACTTGGCGACATACTCCCCCGCCGCCTTCGAGGCCGCCAGGTTGAGCACCTCCCCGAAGGGGGTCGCCGCGTCCGCCTCGGTCACCGTGATCGGCAGACCGCTCTCGCCGACCGCCCGCCGTACCTCGGGATGGTCGGCGGGGACGCCGTGCAGGCCCAGCAGGACCTCGACCTCGACCCGGCGCTGCCCGGCGATCTGGGCGAGCGCCGAGCCCAGCAGGTGCGGGCGCATGCTGGACATCACGACGCTGACCACGGGTGTCGCCGACGCTCGTGTGAAGGGCACCGCCCTGCCCGTGTGGGAGGCCGCCCCGTCCAGGCGCGCGAACCCGTGGCGGCGCAGCCGTACGCTGTGCTCCTCCCTGCGCAGGGCGGTCACCGAGCGCGGCCCGTCGTCCCTGCCCGGGCTCCGCCCCGCTCTCTCCCGCGCCGCCTCCTCAGGTGCTCCCTCGGGTTTCCAGGCCGCCAGCAGGCGGGCCAACTCGGGCTCGACCCAGCCCGGCGAGGCGGCGGCGTGCAGGGGGACACCGGCGGCGGCGAGCGCGGTGACCGCGCCGGTCGGAACCTCGGTCGAGGGCCAGACGACGGTCAGGCCGAGCAGCGGTCTGAGCCGGGCGACCTCGTCGGCATCCGGGCGGTCGCCGAGTGGTTCGCCCGCCGCCAGCCATCCGGAACCGGTCCACGACAGCTCGGCCACCCCCTCCGTCGCCGCTCGCAGGAAACCGGTGGGAGTCGCGGAAAGGACCGGGGAGGAAAGCGTCGGCTGCGCGGGCACCAGCGAAGGATAGCGAGGCTGAAAGATCAGTTCGTACCACCCTCCGGCCTTGACATGGATGCTTACCGGAGATCACTCACAGCATTCACCCAGGTCACGAAAACCTTGGGGTTTCCGTTTATCGCCATATTCACACTTCGGTAGTGGATAGCCTCAAACACCTCCCCCAGCAGACAGGAAACGACAGAGCGGCACGGAAGGTGAGCGCGGATGCCCACGCCCCGAAAATTGACGCTACTGGCAGCGATCACCGGCCCGCTGGTCCTGGCCGCGCTGGCCCTGCTCGCGGGCACCGGCGCCCTGTCGATCACGGCGGCCGTCGTGCTCGGCGCGATCGCGGTCGTACTGGCCGCCCAGGCGCTGGCGGTCGTGACCGTCCGCAGGGTCGACGGCAAGGCCCTGCGCATCGACAACAGGGTCAAGCGGTATGAGACGGAACTGGCACAGGTCAGGACGGCCACGGAACGGCTGGACCGGCGGCTTGACGAGATCGTCTCCCTGCTCAGGGAAGACGGGAGCAGGCGCGAGGAGGACCTGCGGGCGATCCTGGTCTCCCTCGGAGAGGACCGCCTCGCCTCCGTTCCCCGGCGCGGGGGGACGGAGATGTTCGGCGAGCCACTGCCGAGGGCGGCGGCCGGGGCAGGGCGGGCCGGGACGGGACAGGTCCCGGCCGAGGACAAGGCGTGAGCGACGCCCGCGCAGCCGGACGGGCCGCCGTTCCCCGGGCCCGGGTCAGGCACAACGACTACGACTCGCTGGTCCCGCCCGCCCTGGGCCGTTGGGAGCCCCGGCTCACGGTGAGCGTGGTGATCGCCGCCTACGACTGCCAGGAGTCCCTGGACCGCACGCTCGCCGGGCTGGCCGCGCAGAGCTACCCGGCGCGGCTCACCGAGGTGATCGTCGCCGACGACGGGAGCGACCCGCCGCTGCGGATCCCCGCTCTCACCCCGGCGAACACCCGGCTCGTCCGCGTGCCAGAGGGCCGCTGGGGACGAGGCTGGGCGCGCCAGAGCGGCGCCGAGGCGGCGACCGGCGACGTCCTGCACTGGGTCGACTCCGACATGGTCCTCGACCGGGAGCACGTCGAGGCCCACATGCGCTGGCACCATCTCGTCCCGTACGCCGTCGTGCTCGGTGACGTTCGCTTCACCCCGGAGCCGTCCGGGGACGCGCCCGCGCCCTCGGAGATCTTCGCCGCCGTGAAGGCCTCGGACGTCGAGGGCCTCTTCCCCGAGTCGGCCCCGCACGCGTGGCGGGCGGGCGTGCTCGCCGAGACCCGGTGGCTGCGGGACGCGGGCGCCCGCGCCTATCGGCTCCACTCGGCGGCGACCACGTCGGTCCCGCTGGCGCTCCTGCGCTCGGCGGGTGGTGTGAACACCGCGCTGAACATGGGTGAGGACACCGACCTCGGCTTCCGCCTCGCGCAGGCGGGCGCGATCTTCGTTCCCGACCCGCAGGCCGGGGCCTGGCATCTCGGCCCGTCGACGGTCATGCTCAGGGAGCGGGAGGTGCACCGGCACAACTGGTCGGTGCTGCCCGACCTCGTCCCCGACCTGCGCTGGCTGCGCACCCACCCGCGCAGGCACTGGCTGGTGCCGTACGTCCAGGTCGTCGTCGAGGCGGACGGCTCCTCGTACGAGGACGTCAGGACGACCGTCGACTCCGCCCTCGCCGGCACCCTCGCCGACGTCGCCGTCACCGTGACCGGGCCGTGGTCGGCCCTCCCCGAGGGGCGCCGCTCCTCCCTCGACGAGCCACTGCTCGACCTGCGGCTGGTGCGCAACCTGTACGCCAACGAACCACGCGTCTCCTTTGCCGAACCCGCCGGAATGGCCGGATCCGTCGAAGCCTCCAGAGTCGCCGGGATCGCCGGGATCGCCGGGAAGGCGTCGTCCCGGGGCTCGGCGCCCGCGCCCTTCCGCCTCACCTGCCCCGCCGGCTGGGCACTCGGCGCCGGCACCCTCGCCGAGCTGGTCAAACTTGCCGAGCGTGAGGAGTACGGCCTGCTGAGCGCGGTGCTCGAGGAGGGAAGCCACGGGGTCAGGGCGGCCAGGCTCGAACGCACCGCCGCCTTCGCCAGGGCAGCCCTGGTCGTCGGCGACGGCAACCACGGCGGCCCGGGCGGATTCGACCGTTCGAGCGAGTTCGACCGTCTGGGCGAGTTCGATGGTCCGGGCGGGTTTGAACGTTTGGGTGGTCCCGGTGGTGCGGGCGGCCTCGACGACGTGGTGCACGAGCTGTTCGGCTCGTTCTGGGTGAGCGCCGACGAGTTCGGCCTCACACGGTCCCGGGAGGCCCAACCCGTCACCGGGGACACCGCGAAATGGCGGGCGGACGCGGCCAGGTGGCGGCGCGAGGCCGAACACCTCGAAGGCGAGGTGAAGAGCCTTCGCCACGAGGCCGAACGCCTGCGGGCGGAGGTCGAGCGGCTGGAGGCCGAGCGTCGGCGCGGCCCGCTGGGAGAGATCATCGCGACGGCCATGCGGCACAGGAGGGCGGGCTGATGTCGTTCCTGGCCGACCTGCTGCGCGACCGGGGCGAGCGCGACGGCGGGCGGGGCATCCTGGTCTACTGCGCGGGCTTCGAGACACTCGGGGAGCTGGAACCGTACGAGGTGATCGACCTCGACGGAGATCTCGACGGCATCCCGGAGGCGGAGGAGAAGACCGCGGAGATCCTGGTGGTCGCCAGGACGCCGACGGACGTCCGCAGGGCCGCAACCCTGCAGTCACTGCTGCCCCTGGCCACGCGGGTCGTGGTCGCCGTCGAGGAGACTCCGCACTGGTACACCGCGCCGGTGCTGTCCCCGACGCCCGCGCACCGCTGGCGGTCGCTGACCGAGCTGCGCGTGCACCGCCCGGCGCGGACCTCGTGGGTGGTCGAGGCGAGGTTCTCCAAGCCCACGCCCGCGGGCCGTACGCTCGCCGCGACCGCCAGGGCGTTCGCCGGGCACCGGATGGACGCCGTCGCGGCCCCGGTGGCGGGGCTGGCGGGCCCGGGGGCGGCGCACTGGCGCCCCCGGCGACCCCAACGCGGCTCCCGCGGGCGTGACGGGCCCGCTCCCGGAGCGCTTCGGCGCCAGGGGCGGTGACCTGGTCCTGCGTGTCACCGGCCAGGACCCACCGCCCTGGTCCGGCGCGGAGACCCCGGTCGACCGCCCGGCCGCCGAGCTGATGAGCTGGGAACGGCTGGGCCGCCCCGGCGGAGCCGGGATCCTGCGGAGCGGCCTCGGAGACCTGTCGGAGCCCAGGAGCATCCCCCCGGTTGACGACCGCTCGGTCAACCCGCTCGGCTTCGTCACCGTGCCGACGCTCGGCATGGCCGACCTGTCCGTCGAGTCGGGCCGCTGGACGATCACCTGCGAGGGGCGAACGCTCATCGCCTTCGGCGTTTCCGGCTGCGTCACCGACGTGGACGTCAGCCGGATCAGGCAGGTCAGAGGGGTGCGCGTGGACTGGCGGCGCGGCCACAGTGGCCCCGTGGCCGCGCTGCGGGTCGTCACCGGGCTCGCCGCCGCCGGGGTGCCGCTGGTCTGCGACGCCGTGCCCGCGTGGGCGGGCGCCCTGGGCGGGGAACTGGCCAGGCTGATCACCTCGGTCGGCGAGACAGGGCTCGCGGACGACCTGGAACGGGAGGAGCACAGCATCAGGCTCCGCAGGGAGGCGTTGCGCACCCACGGCGTCCGCAGCCGCTGGGAGCAGCTCGGCGCCCCCGCTGCCCCCGCCCCGCTGACCTCGGTACTGCTCGCCACCCGCCGCCCCGAGATGGTGCGTTTTGCGCTGGAGCAGATGACCAGGCAGCGCGGCGCCGCGTTCGAGGTGGTTGTCGCCCTGCACGGCATCCCCTCCGGCCATCCGGACGTGGCGGGCGCGCTGGCGACCTTCGAACGACCGATCACCGTGTTCGAGGCGGACAGGGGCACCGTGTTCGGCGCGGTGCTCAATGAGGCCGCGGCCAGGGCGTCCGGGTCGTTCCTGCTGAAGATGGACGACGACGACTGGTACGGGCCGGACTTCATCTCCGACCTGCTCCTGGCCCACTCCTACTCGGGGGCGGACGTGGTCGGCATGGTGCCCGAGTTCGTCTATCTCGCCTCGATCGGGGTGACCGTCCACCGGGACCAGGTCACCGAGCAGATCACCAACTTCATCGCCGGAGGAACCATCTTCGCCGAACGCTCGGCCTTCCAGGCGGTCGGCGGCTTCCGCACGCTGCCCGGCACGATCGACGCCCAGTTCCAGCACGCCGTACAGGCTGCGGGCGGCCAGATCTACCGCACCCAGGGCCTGGGATACATCCTGCGGCGCGGCAACGCCGCCAACCACACGTGGCGCGAGCCCATCGGCACATTCCTGCGGCGTAACAAACGCCAGTGGCGCGGCCTGCGGCCAAGCGCGCTCATGGAGCTTCCCGCGGAGCCGGACGGGGAGACGGAATGACCGCGCGGGCCCGCCGGGAGGATGGGACGGACACGTCGGCTCGCCGGGGAGGGGGCGTGGACGTGCCGCGGATCCCGGGAAACGACTACGGGGTGCTGAGTCCGCCCGCGCCCGGGGCGTGGGAGCCGCGCATGGCGGTGAGCGTGGTGGTCCCCGCCAGGGGAGGTCAGGAGAAGCTCGACCTCACGCTGGCCGCCCTCGCCGCGCAGGCCTATCCCCCACACCTCCTCGAGGTGATCGTCGTGGACGACGGGAGCGCTCCCCCGCTCAGGCTGCCCGAGATCGCCCCGGGACGCACCCGGATCGTCGGCCCGGCACAGGGCCGCCGTGGCATCGCGGGCGCGCTGGAGGCCGGTACGGCCGTCGCGGACGGCGAGGTGATTCACCGGATGGACGCCGATATCGTCCCCTACCGGGACCATGTGGAGGCGCACATGCGCTGGCACCACCTGGCCGACTACCTCGTGGTGCTGGGGAAGCTGCGCTTCACCGCGATGGCGGGCACACCGCCGACCCCGGCCGAGGTCCGGACCGCCGTCGCCGGGGACAGGGCCCGCTCCCTCTTCGAGGAGGACCCCGACCACGGGCATGGCTGGATCGACGAGCTCGTCGCCGCCCATCGCGGCTTCCGGGACGCGCCCAGCCCGTTGCTGCACCGCGTCCACGTGGGCGCGACGGTCTCGCTGCCCGCCGCCCTGCTGCGGGAGGCGGGAGGGATGGACACCTCCCTGGCCCTCGGCGAGGACACCGAGCTCGGCTACCGGCTCACCCAGACGGGCGCGGTCTTCATCCCGGATTCGCGAGCCCTCAGCTGGCATCTGGGCACCACGACGGCGATGCGCAGACCGGGAGAGGTCAAACGGCACAACGACCCGTTCATCGCCGACCGCGTGCCGTACCGGCGCAATCTGCGCTCGGACCCGGGACGCCAGTGGCTGATCCCCTACGTCGAGGTGATCGTGGACGCGGGCGGCGCCTCCTTCGAGGACGTCAGGGCGAGCGTGGACGGGGCGCTGGCGAGCACCCTGCCGGACGTGAGCGTCACCGTGACGGGCCCGTGGACGTCACCCGCCGGGAGACCGGTCGGGGATCTCGCCGAGGGAGGCGGGGCACCGCTGGACGATCCACTGCTCGACCTGCGGCTGATCCGCGGACAGTACGCGAGCGACGGCCGCGTCCGCTTCGCCGGGCGCGTCCCCGCGACCTCGTTCCCCGCGCCCTTCCGGCTTACCTGTCCTGCCGGATGGGTGCCGGGCGCGGAGACCCTCGCCATGCTGATCGAGCTGGCCGACAGGGACGACTCGGGTCTGCTGCTCGTCGCACTTGAGGAGAACGAGACGGGGGTTGTCGCCGCCCGCCTCGAGCGGACCGCCGCCGTCGCCAGGGCGCTGCGCGTCGCGGGGGACGGCGAGTCCCTGGACGACGTGATCGCGGACCTGTACGGCGCGACCTGGCTGGACGCCGAGTCGTGGCGGTTCCGTCCCGCGACACGCGCCTACCCGGCCTGGGCGTCCGACCGCAACAGGGAGGCCGTGCGCTGGCGCGCGGAGGCCGAGACCCGGCGTGGGGAGGCCGAGCGTGCCCAGCGGCAGGTCACCGCGCTGAAGGCCGAGCTGAGGGAACTGCGCGCCCTCGCGACGAAGGGCACGCGCGACACCGCCAGGTGGAAGGAGAAGGCGGAGCAGCGCCGCCTCGAGGCCGTCGCCCTGCGCCATGCGCAGAAACGCTCGTTCCTGCGCCGCGCCACCGGCCGCCTGCGCAAACTCGTCGAGGGCCCCGGTTAGAGCACCCGGCCCCCGGACCGTCCACGGCCACCGCCCCTCGCCCCTCGCCCCTCGCCCAGACGCCCTACGCCACCGCCGTCCGGGCGCGGCGCGGGACCCCGTCCAGACGCGGGGCGGTCACTCGGGAGGCAAGGGCCGGTAGCGGGCCCCCACCGCCTCCTCCAGGGTCTTGACGACCGTGCCACGGGTGCCGCGGGCCGCCAGCCAGTCGAGGAACTCGTTCATGACCTTCGGTGGGACCGAGTAGACGCCGCAGGCGTCGCAGACACGGTGGAACACCAGGGGCAGGAGCCCGCCACCGCCTTTCTCCGCGTTGAGGACCTGCTGCTTCAACTGCCGCAGCGAGGTGTCCTCACGGACGGAGCCCGGTGTGCGGATCCCGTAGCGGTCCTTCGGACGCGGAGTCTCGCCGGCGGGACAGCCTAGGCAGCCCCACCGCCTGAGCCCGCCGACCGTGCGGGCGGCGTCGTAGCCGCACCCGCGCGCCACGGCCTTCGCGTCGGCGTCCACCGCGCCGAACGGATAGGCGAGGGTGGCCGGGCGCAGGCCCCACCTGACCAGTGTCCTGCGGTCGTCGCAGATCTGCCCGCGCTGCTCGTCACGGGTCAGCTCGTCGAGACGAACGTGGGTCAGCGTGTGGCCGCCGACCTCGTGCCCCGCTCTGGCCAGCGCGATGACCTGGCCGCGGGTCAGCTTGCCCGTGTGCCCGATGGCTCCGGTGTTGACGTAGAACGTCCCGCGCATACCCCTTCGCTCCAGCATGCGCGCCACGGAAGGGTGCGTCGCATCTCCGTCGTCGAAGGTGAGCGAGACGACCGTCGTGACCTTCCTCGGGGGAGCCGCCGTACGGGCCGCCTCGGCGGGAAGCACCGGCGCGGACATCGCCAGGACGACCGACATCGCCAGCAGCGTTCCCATCCGATAAACGATCTTCACGACGAGTCGTCCCTCCGATCAACGGACCAAGGTATGCAAAACACCATATAAGTCCCCAGTCCGCTTAAAGCAGGCATTGCCAAATCCCAGGGAGGCGGCCCTGCCATCGGCGAACGGCAATGACACGACCTGGAGGTGGGGCTGTGCCATCACGAGACCGCAACGCAAAACGCCCTCCCCGCAAAGAGGAAGGGCGCTTTGTGACGCGAGGAGGCCGTCAGCAGGAGGCCCTCAGGAGGCGTCCTCTCCCTCGACGCGCATGACGCTCACCACGTCGCGGACGATGTCCATCTCCCGCAGGCCCTCGATGGTGGCCGAGAGGGCGGCATCGGTGGCCCTGTGGGTGACCAGGACGAGCTGCGCGTCGTCTCCGTGCCCCTCCTGCCGGACGGTCTGGATGGACACGTCCTGCTTGGCGAACATGTCGGCGACCCGGGCGAGCACACCCGGCTTGTCGGCGACGTCCAGGGAGACGTGGTAGCGCGTGACGGTCTCGCCCATCGGGTGCGCGACCAGGTCGGCGTAGGTCGACTCCTCAGGCCCCCGCGCCCCGGCCAGCAGGTTGCGCCCGACGGCCACGATGTCGCCCAGCACCGCGCTCGCGGTCGGGGCCCCACCGGCGCCGGCGCCGTAGAACATGAGCTGCCCGGCGGACTGCGCCTCGACGAAGACCGCGTTGTAGGCCTCGCGGACCCCGGCCAGCGGGTGGGTCCTGGGGATCATGGCCGGATGCACCCGGACCCCGAAGGAGCGCCCGTCGTCGGAGCGGGAGCAGATCGCCAGCAGCTTGATGACGTAGCCCATGGCCTTCGCGCTGGCCACGTCGGTCGCGCTGATCTCGGTGATGCCCTCACGGTGCACATCGGCGGCCGTAACCCGGCTGTGGAAGGCGATCCCGGCCAGGATCGCGGCCTTGGCCGCGGCGTCGAAGCCCTCGACGTCGGCCGTGGGGTCGGCCTCGGCGTATCCCAGGGCCTGGGCCTCCTCAAGGGCGTCGGAGAACGACGCGCCCGAGGAGTCCATCTTGTCGAGGATGTAGTTCGTCGTGCCGTTGACGATGCCCAGCACCCGGTGCACGTGGTCGCCCGCGAGGGACTCACGCAGCGGCCGGATCAGCGGGATCGCGCCCGCGACCGCCGCCTCGAAGTACAGGTCGGCGTTGTTGGCCCTGGCCGCGGCGTGGACGGTGGCGCCGTCCTCGGCGAGCAGCGCCTTGTTCGCGGAGACGACCGACTTGCCGCTGTTCATCGCGGCCAGGATGAGCGACCTGGCGGGCTCGATGCCGCCGATCACCTCGACGACGATGTCCACGTCGTCACGGGTGACCAGCGCCTCGGCGTCCGTGGTGAGCAGCGCGGGGTCGACCTCGGCCTCCCGCCTGCGGCCGAGACGCCGTACGGCGACGCCCGCGAGCTCGAGCGGAGCCCCGATGCGCGCCGCCAGGTCGTCGGCCTGCTCGTGCATCAGCCGGATCACCTGGGAACCGACGACACCACACCCGAGAAGGGCAACTTTCAGTGCCATGTGGCCGCACTCCCCATCTCGTTCGCTACGCGGGACTGTCCCGCCCCTGCCGCTCCGGATCGTTTCACGCTTGTCCCCTCAGGAGGTCGTCCTCGGTCTCGCGGCGGACGATCACGCGGGACTCCCCGCCCCTGACCGCGACGACGGCGGGCTTGGGGAGGTAGTTGTAGTTGTTGGCCAGCGAGCGGCAGTAGGCACCGGTGCCCGCGACGGCGATCAGGTCGCCGGTGGCCAGGTCGCCCGGCAGCCACAGGTCGCGGACGACCATGTCGCCACTCTCGCAGTGCTTGCCGACCAGGCGCGAGAGCATCGGCTCCGACACGCTCTCACGCGAGGCGAGGCGCGCGGTGTACTCCGCCCCGTAGAGCGCGGTGCGGATGTTGTCGCTCATACCGCCGTCGACGCTGACGTAGGTCCGCAGCCCCTCGACGTCCTTGATCGTACCGACCTCGTAGAGCGTCACCCCGGCCCGGCCCGCGATGGCGCGGCCCGGCTCGACGGTGAGCCTGGGGACGGGAAGGCCCGCGGACTCCGCGACCTTGGCCACGATCTCCCGGAGGCTGTCGGCGATCTCCTTCACGTCGGGCGCGGTGTCGCCCTCGACGTAGGGGATGCCGTAGCCGCCGCCGAGGTCCAGCTCGGGCAGGACGACGCCGTGCTCCTGCTTGATCTGCACCAGAAGCTTGGCCAGGCGGCGCGCGGCCACCTCAAACCCGGCGGTGTCGGTGATCTGGGAGCCGATGTGGGAGTGCAGACCGACGAGCTGGAGCTGAGGCAGCGCGAGGATGCGCCTGGCCGCCTCCGCGGCGGCCCCGCTGCTCAGCGAGAAGCCGAACTTCTGGTCGTCGTGCGCGGTGGCGATGAACTCGTGGGTGTGCGCCTCGACGCCGACGGTCACCCTGATCATCACCTGGGGACGTCTGCCGTGCTTGTCGGCGAGGAAGCCCAGGCGGGCGATCTCCTCGAAGGAGTCGGCCACGATGTGCCCGACCCCGACCTCGACGGCCTTCTCCAGCTCGGCGAGCGACTTGTTGTTGCCGTGCATCGTGATCCGCTCGGGCGGGAACCCGACGCTCAGCGCGACGGCCAGCTCACCGGCGCTGCACACGTCGAGGCCGAGGCCCTCCTGCATGATCCAGCGGGCGACCTCACGGCACAGGAACGCCTTGCCCGCGTAATGGACGTCGCCTCCGGCGAACGCCTCCCGGTAGTCGCGGCAGCGCGAGCGGAAGTCTTCCTCGTCCACCACGTAGAGCGGGCTGCCGTGCTGCGCGACCAGGTCCCTGACGTCCGCGCCGCCGATCGTGATCGAGCCGTCGACGCGACCCGACGTTCGCGGCCAGATCGTGGGGTCGAGCGTGTTCAGGTCGGCAGGTGCGTGCGGAGGACGGTCCTCAGGCAGCACTTCGGCGTGCCGGTCACCGGCGGGGTGGGCAAATCGACTCACCCTATCGAGGCTATCGGACCCGGTGATCCCCATGGGACGAGTGCCCATGTACCGAGACGCGATCATCCAAAAACACGCAGGTTTTTCGCGTGATCGGTGAATCAGGACGGATATTTTTACGTTTGCGGACGGTCACGCCGTCAGGACACCTGCTTCGCGGGGGCGTCCCAGGTGTCACACGAGGCCACCGTCCCCTCCCGCGCCCCCCGCTCCATCCAGGCGACGGTGTGGGCCCACGACCCGTGCGTGCGCAGGTATCCCTTCAGCCCGTCGTCCGTCACCGGCACTTTGGCGTAGTCCTCAAACATCCGCCGCTGACTCTCCAGCTCTCCGGGCAGGGCGGTTCGCAGCGTCACCGCGGCCAGGCAGTCGGCCTGCAGTTCGGCGCGGCGCGCGAACTCGTCGTCGTGGCGTCGCGTCATCCACCCGTCGGTGATCGCACCGATTTCCTGGACGTAGTGGGCGTACTCGTGCGCGAGCACGAACCTGGGGGGAAGTTCCTCGTCGCCGATCCGCACGTTGACCACGTTGAGGCCGAAGCAGTAGAGCCCGCCCCACTCGTAGGCGTTCACCGCGCAGGCCGCCTCCTCCGGGGTACGGACCAGGCGCAGCTCAGGCCTGGCGTAGGTGACCCCCACCTGCGCCAGCGTGGCGGACCACATGCGGTCCAGGCAGAGCGAGAGGGCCTGCAGCGTCTTCTCGGTCTCCAGGGTTCCCGGCAGGCTGTCGCACCGGGCGTCGATCGGGCCGAGCCCGCGGTAGGAGCGATGGCCGACCCTCAGCCACACGGGCTTGGTCGGAGTGGCCGTCGCCTGTACGGAGGCACCAGGCGTGGCCGTCGCCCGCGTGGAGGCGCCGGGGGTGGCCGCAGCCCGTGCGGGCCGGCTGGACGCGCGGCCGGTCATCTCCTCGAAGTGGGTGCCGAAGTAGATCGCGCCAACGACGAGAACGAAGGCACAGAGATACGCCATCGCCCGCCGAACGGCACCGAACCGCGGCGATCCACCCTTCGTCCGG